>CAIYSA010000246.1 GCA_903928655.1 uncultured Bacteroidota bacterium | reverse complement strand
TTTTAGGAAAAATTAAATCTTCCGAATTATATAATAAAGCACCATTTATATTAAAACCAGATACATTAAATGAGATTGCCTACTTTAAATATTTAGATATTAATATCGTTGATCAAAATTCGTTTTATATAACCTATAAAATAAATAAAAATGATGCTGATAAAATCACTATACATAATTTTGGGGAAAATATAATTAATGATTTTGGTAAGTTTAAAATATTAAAACGTGAAAATTTCGATAATGTTAGTTTTAATAATCCTTCTTATAATAAAAAAAACTATAGATTATATTTTAATGCAATTGAAAATCTATCTGATTATTATTCATCATTAATAAACATAGATGTTGTTTCTTCTGGATCTTCAATATTGGAATTAAGTATTATTGATGGAGTGCCAGAAGTATGCTCTGATTATTTAAATAAATTAACAGAAGTTTATATTATTAATAGTTCTGAGCAACAAAATCTTTTAGCTAGTAATTCTTTAAAGTTTATTGATTCTCAAATATTGCAAATTTCTGGCGAATTAAAAGATATTGAAAAAACCTTATTGGAATTTCAAACCAAAAAAGGTATTGTTAATGTTGACGATGAGTCTAAGTTATTTTTAGACAGAGTGAAAACATTTGATGAAAAAATATCAGAAAATAAAATTCAAATTAGTTTTATTGAATATGTTGAAAAATATATTTTAGAGAATAAAAAAATTAATGATATCGCTCCAACTAGTATTGGAATTGACGATCCTCAATTAGTTAAATTGATTTCAAATTTAAGTGAATTAGAAAATGAATTTAGCTCACGCCAAATAGATTCTAAACCAACAAGTCCAGTTTTTGAAAATTTGGATAGGAAAATTAAATATGCTAAACAGTCTATACTAGAAAACTTAAAAAGTATTAAACAAAAGTATTTGATTTCACAAAAAGAGATGACATCAAGTCTTGGTAAAGTTGAGGGTAAATTAGATGCTATGCCTACTACTGAAATAGAATTAATTGGAATAAAACGACAAATGTCAATAAAAGAAGGATTGTATTTATATTTACTTCAAAAACGATCAGAAACTGCTATTGTATTAGCCTCTTCAACAAATGATAATTGGGTAATAGATCCTGCCGTCCCTTCTTATAGCCCTATCACACCTGTGAAAAATAAAACTTATGCAATTGCCTTTGTTTTAGCATTATTAATTCCAATTTTATTTATTTCAATTTTAGAATTATTAAATGATAAAATAACAGATAAAGAAAATCTTGAATCTCTTACCAAAATTCCATTAATTGGAATAATCGGACGAAATACTGAAAACACAAATCTATTCACTGATGAAAAACCAAGTACTTCAATTTTGGAAGCATTTCGATCTATTAGAACAAATATTAATTATTTTTTAAATGATAATAGTGAAGATAAAAAACATAATGTTATCCTTATAACATCTTCAATTAGTGGTGAAGGTAAAACCTTTATTTCATATAATCTGTCAGGAATTCTTGCTCTTTCCGATAAAAAAACAATTTTAGTTTGTTTGGATTTAAGGAAACCTAAAATAGCTGATGGTATTGTTTTAAATAAAGAAATTGGCGTTTCTAGTTATTTATCGGGGGTATCAACTATTGACGAGGTTATTCAAAATTCTAAAGTTATTCCTTATCTTGATATTATTTTATCTGGCCCAATTCCTCCTAATCCTTCCGAACTTATTTTAAAGGAAAAAATGGAAAAGTTGTTTGAATATCTAAAAGATAAATATGATTATATAGTTATAGATACACCACCAATTGGCTTAGTGCCGGATGGACTTGAGTTAACAAAATATTCTGATGTTAATATTTATGTGGTGCGACAAGATATAACTAGAAAACAACATTTGAAATTTATAAATAAAATTTATAATGAAAAGAAAATCACTAATCTTGGAATTATTTTTAATTCTGTAAAAACTTCAAAATCAAACTACGGTTATGGTTACGGATATGGATATGGTTATGGTTACGGCTATGGTGAAGATATTAAGCAATCATCAAAAAGTAAATTAAAGGGGTTGTTTCGTAAAAAAAAATCTGGTTAAACTAAATAAAGATGCCTCACTTAAATAAATTATCTGTTTTTAAGAAAAAAATAAATTTAATTTATTTTTTAAATAGAGGTCATGAAAGAACGGTTAAAGCAAAAAAAAATATTTTTGCTTCTATATTAATCAAAGGGATTAGTGTAATAACAAGTTTTGTTTTAGTTCCATTAACAATTCATTATTTAAACCCAGTTAATTATGGAATTTGGCTAACCCTTTATAGTGTAATTAGTTGGTTTGGATTATTAGATATTGGATTAGGTAATGGATTACGAAATAAGTTTGCTGAAGCAATTGCAAATAACGATAAAGCAAGTGCGAAAACATATTTAAGTACTGCTTATGCTATGTTATCTATTATTATGGGTTTAGCTTGTATTTTATTTTTGTTTGTGAATCAATATTTAGATTGGACAAATATTTTAAATATAGATCCTGATAAAATATTTGAACTTAGAAAAATAATGGCTATTCTTTTTGGTTTTTTTTGTTTACAATTAGTTGTTAAATTAATTGTTTCTGTTTTATTAGCAGATCAACGAAGTGCAATGGCAGGTGCAATCAATACTATTTCAAGTGTTGTATCACTAATTGTTGTGTTTGTGCTTTCGAAAACAACATCCGAATCTTTGTTATATCTTGCTATTTCAATTGGTTTAATTAATATAGTTGTTCCAATTGTAGTAAGTATTTGGTTTTTTAAAACACATTATAAAGATTACACACCTTCATTTAAGCATGTTAATTTTAAATATGCTAAAAATTTAATAAATGTTGGAGTTATGTTTTTTTTGTTTCAATCAACAGCTTTAATTGTTGTTGCAACTGATAATATTATTATTTCTCGATTATTAGGCGCCGAATCCGTAACACCCTATAATATTGCATTAAAGTATTTAACTCCAATTACTATTGGTTTTAGTTTAATATCAGCCCCTCTATGGAGTGCTTATACTGAAGCTCATGCTCAACATGATATGGATTGGATAAAACAGATTACAAAAAAAATGATGAAAATTTGGGTTTTCATTTTGTTATGTACTATCCCATTCATAGCAATGTCAGGTTTTATTTATGAAATTTGGGTAGGTAAAGAAGTTTCTATACCTTCATTACAATTAACTATTTGGATGGCTGTTTATGTTTTAGTGTCATCTTGGAATCAGATATTTGGTAACTTTATAAACGGATTAAGTAAGATGAGATTAGCGTTTTATTTAACTATTATTACAGCAATCATAAATATTCCTTTATGTTATTTTTTTGCTGGTTATTTAAATTGGGGATTATCCGGTATTATTATAGCTTCAAGTGTATCTTTAATTCCAGATCTTATTTTTATACCAATTCAATATTATAAAATTGTTAATCATAAAGCCAAAGGTATTTGGAATAAATAATATATGCAGAATATAGAACAAATATTAAATAGAAACGGACAAATAATGGCTATAATCATTAGCCATCGTTTTAATGAAAGTGGAATTCATTTTTTTACCCCTAATGAATTTTCACAACAATTGGCCTATATGAACCATCCCGCTGGTAAAATTATTGAACCTCATTATCATAATGCCGTTCAAAGAAATGTGGTTTTTACGCAAGAGGTTTTAATAATAAAAAAAGGGAAATTAAAAGTTGATTTTTATGATGATGATTTGAATCATACTGAAAGTAGAGTTTTAGAAACTGGAGATATCATATTATTATCTGCTGGCGGACATGGTTTCGAAGTTTTAGAAGATCTCGAAATGATTGAGGTGAAACAAGGCCCATATCAAGGAGAAGCTGATAAAACAAGATTTAATGCACCATTAAAATAATTTGATATGATTCCTGTAAATGAACCATTATTGAATGGTAACGAAAAAAAATATTTAAATGAATGTATCGACTCAGGTTGGATAAGTTCAGAAGGACCATTCGTAAAAAAATTTGAAGAGGAGTTTGCATTAAAGACACAAAGAAAGTATGGTGTTGCTGTTTGTAACGGCACAGCTGCTCTCGAAATTGCTATTGAGTCACTTGGCATTACTGAAGGTGATGAAGTTATTATGCCTGCATTTACAATTATTTCTTGCGCTTCTGCTATTATTAAATCGTTTGCTACTCCAGTTTTAGTTGATTCTGATTTAGAAACCTGGAATATGGATGTCAGTCAAATTGAAGCAAAAATTACTTCCAAAACAAAAGCTATAATGGTCGTTCATATTTATGGTTTAACTGTAGATATGGATTCTGTTTTGGCAATTGCAAAAAAACACAATTTAAAAATCATTGAAGATGCTGCAGAAGCTCACGGACAAACATATAAAGGAAAACCTTGTGGAAGTTTTGGTGATGTGAGTGTATTTAGTTTTTATCCAAATAAATTAATTACAACTGGTGAAGGCGGAATGGTATTAACGAACAATGATTCAATTGCTGAACATTTAAGATCCTTAAGAAATTTATGTTTTACTGTACAAAAACGATTTGTACATGAAGAATTAGGCTGGAATATGCGTATGACAAACGTGCAAGCTGCAATAGGAGTTGCTCAATTAGAAAGATGGGACGAAAGCATTGCTAGAAAAAGAGAAATTGGAAAATTATATACCGAATTACTAAAAGATGTAAAAGGGATAGAATTACCAATTGAAAAAACTAACTATTGTGATAATATTTATTGGGTTTACGGGATTTTACTGCTTGATAAATCAAAAACATCTGAACAGGTAATGAAACTTTTGGCAGAAAAAGGAATTGGAACACGACCATTTTTTTATCCAATGCATTTACAGCCGGTATTAAAACGAATGGGTTTATTTGAAAATGAAGTTTATCCAAACGCTGAAAAAATGTATTATTATGGACTTTATTTGCCAAGTGGTTTAGCTTTAACAAATGAACAAATTCATGAGGTGGTTAAATCTTTAAAAGAAATATTAAACTGATGGATAAAAAAGTATTTGAAGCGTATAGTCAATATTACGATTTATTATATAATGATAAAGATTATGCAAAGGAAACTGAATATGTAAATTCTTTAATTAAACAATTTAGCCCTCTTACAAAAAATATTCTTGAATTAGGTTGTGGTACTGGCATTCACGCTGAAAAATTAGCTGAACTTGATTATTATGTTGAAGGAATTGATTTTAGCGAAACAATGTTAAGGCTTGCAATTAATAGACAATCAGAATCTGAAAGAGCCGTTTCTCAAAGACTTTCTTTTTTAGAAGGTGACATAAGATCCTACGAAAGTTCATTGAGATTTGATACTATTATTTCATTATTTCACGTAATGAGTTATATGATTACTAATGAGGATTTAAATAAAACTTTTATAACTGTAAAGAAACATTTGAAACCTCAGGGTATTTTTATTTTTGATTGTTGGCACGGACCAGGCGTTTTAAAAGATAAGCCAACTTCAAGGACTAAATTTTTTGAGAACGAAACTGTTTCTATAAATAGAAATTCAAGACCAACTTTGTTACCAAAAGAAAATAGAGTTGATGTGGATTTTGAAATTTTAATTCAAAATAAATCAACAAATAATGAAATAAAATTGCATGAATTACATAGCATGCGTTATTTATTTATAGACGAGATTAAAAGTATAGCCGAAATAAATGGTTTAGAAATTATACACGCTGAGGAATGGATTACAAAAAAAACATTAACTGAAGATAGCTGGAATGCCTGCTATGTTTGTAGAAACAATAATTAAGGATAATGCTTTTTAATTCATTTGAATATGCCATATTTCTTCCAATCGTATTTTTATTGTATTGGTTTGTGTTTAATAAAACCATTAAGCTTCAAAATTTATTTCTTTTAATAATTGGGTATATTTTTTATGGATGGTGGGATTGGCGTTTTCTTTTTTTAATAGCATTTAGTACTATCTTTGATTTTACCATTGGAATTTTATTAGAAAAAACAACGGAGTTGCAAAAAAGAAAGTTGTTATTTGCGGCTAGTTGTATTGTTAACATTGGTCTTTTAGGGTTCTTTAAATATTTTAATTTTTTCATTGATAATTTCATCTCTGCTTTTGAGTCTATTGGTTATCATATCCCAGCAGTTTCATTAAAAATTATTTTACCAGTAGGTATTAGTTTTTATACTTTCCAGTCTTTGAGTTATACTACTGATGTTTTTCGTCGTAAAATGAAACCGACAACTGATTTTGTTTCCTTTGCAGCCTTTATAAGTTTTTTTCCTCAATTAGTTGCGGGTCCAATTGAAAGAGCTTTTAATTTATTACCTCAATTTCATAAGAAAAGAGTGTTCGATTTAAATCTGGCTGTAAAAGGAATGCGTCAAATACTTTGGGGATTATTCAAAAAAATTGTAATTGCCGATACCTTATCTACTTATGTTGATGCTATTTTTAATTCTTATGAGGTTTTACCCGGAAGTACATTATTGTTAGGCGCAATTTATTTTGCTGTTCAAATTTATTGCGATTTTTCTGGTTATTCAAGCATTGCAATTGGAACAGCTCGCTTATTTGGCTTTACATTATTACAAAATTTCAGTTATCCCTATTTTTCTACTAATGTTTCTCAGTTTTGGCGTAAATGGCACATTTCATTAACATCTTGGTTTCGAGATTATGTTTATATACCAATGGGAGGAAGCCGTGGTAGTTTAACTAAAACTATTTTTAATACCTTATTTGTTTTTGCTTTAAGTGGATTTTGGCATGGAGCAAATTGGACTTTTGTTATTTGGGGTTTACTAAATGGGTTGTATTTAATTCCAAATTTAATTTTAAAAAATAAAAAAGTTATTTCAGAAAACAATGTATTTGGCATTTTTTCTATGTTATTTACGTTTGGATTAATTACTTTTTCTTGGATATTTTTTAGATCAAATAACCTAGCTCAAGCTTTCCAATATATCAATGGACTTTTCTCTAAATCATTATTTACATATCCGGTTCAACACGGTATGGCAATAACAATTCCGCTTATTGTAATATTGTTTGGTGTGGAGTGGATACGGAAAAAAGAAATCGAATTGTTTCAACCTCAAAATATACATTTTATTTTAAGATGGATAATTTATTTAGTTATGATTATCATATGTTTAGCTTTTTTTAAACAGAATCAATCTTTTATTTATTTTCAATTTTAATGAAAACATTTTTACGTAACATATTAAAATTAATCGTCTTAACTATTGCAGTTTTATTGTTTTCTCTTTTTTTTATTAAAGATAGGGTTGCACAAACGAGTATTTTAGGTGCATTACATGATAAGCATAAATTATTAGATGCTACCAAAGATTCTAAAATAATGGTGTTAGGTGGTTCAAATATTAGTTTCGGTTTGGATAGTAAAGTAATTGAAAATCAATTAAATATACCTGTAATTAATATGGGAAATCATGCAGGCATTGGATTAGAATACATCGTGAATGATATTAAACCTTTTGTGAAAAAAGGAGATTTAATAGTTTTGATTCCTGAATATGAGCATTTTTATACAGATGATTTTTATGGAGAAATGGAATTAGTTCAAACGGTTTTTGAAATTGAGCCACAATCAAAAAAACTTTTAAATACTAAGCAATGGATGCATCTTTTAAAATATCTTCCAACTTATTCTGCTAAAAAATTAAAGAATTTTGCCTCTTCATTATTTAATAAAGAAACCGAACTAATCGATATTTACCATCGAAAATCTTTTAATACCTATGGAGATGCTTATTTGCATTGGACGTTACCAAATCAAAATTATATTCATGCTCCTTTATTAAAAGGAGATGAAAAAGTTAATGAGGAAGTGATTTCGTTTTTGAAAGAATTTAAATTTTATACTGAGAAAAAAGGTGCTCGTTTGCTTATTTTTCCTCCTGTGATTGATGAAACCTCTTTTAATAACAAAATTGATATCATAACTAAAATTGCCAAAGAATTAAAAAACAACGATATTGCTTTTGAATGCGAACCAAGGTCATTTTGTTATAATGATTCATTGTTTTTTAATTCTTATTATCATTTAAATAAAATAGGTGTTGATAAAAGAACGCAACAATTATTAAAAGATTTGGAACAATTAAAAAGTGAGTAAAAAGAAATCTATATTAATTGTGTTTCCGGATGAATGGTTACAGTACTCTCCATCGGTTTTAAACTTATACCAATGTTGTAAAGAAAATCATTATACCAAATTAATTTATTTTGATAATGGCCGATTTAAGAATGATGGATTAGTTGATCATTATTCAACTATTAAAATTGGAAAATTCGCTGCCTATTTTTGGAGAAAAACAATTGGATATAAATTTTATAAAGTTCTTAGATTATTTTTCACTCTTTTTTTTATTAAATTATTCGATAAAAAATATGATACTGTCATTGCAATTGATTCATCAGGATATTTAGTAACTAAACTTTTTTTTAAACAAGCTATTTATTTTTCTCTTGAAACAGAAAAGGATGTTTTTTATAGATTGAGTAAAAAGTTAGGAATAGAAACTATGTTGATTCAAAGTAAAGAACGAAAGGATTTTATGATTGGTGATGAAGAATCTATTACAGTTTTTTATCTTCAAAATTCTCCAATTCTTGATGAAAAACGTAATATGTATATTGGACAAAAAGATAAAAGAATTTTATACATGGGCAATATTGAGTTTGGCTATGGATTAGAATATTTTATTGATTGTGTTAAAGATTTGGATGATGCTTATACCTTAACTTTAAAAGGAATAAAAAACGATAAATACTTTAATTGGTTGCATGAAAAGTATCATGATATTATAAAATCAGGGAAGTTAATTTTTGATTTTGATTATGTTGAGCAAACAAAAATTATTGAATATGTTTCTCATTTCTATATTGGAATAACTGGATATGACATTGACCTTGCAAAAAAAAGCTTTAATTATTTTTCTTCACCTGCGGGTAAATTATTTAATTATTATGCTGCTGGAGTACCTGTTATTGGTATAGATATAATTGGATTAAAAAGTGTAAAAGATTTTAACGCTGGTCTATTGATAGATGCTGTTACTTCTGAAAATGTAAAAAATGCAATTCAAAAAATTGAACATAATTATATTGAGCATTCTGCTAATTGTTTAAAAGCTTCAAAAGAGTTTGATTTCAAAAAAGGGTTTGATAAGTTTATAAATGAATATGAAGGTAAAATAAAGAATAAATTTTCTTTCAAAACTTTTTTAACTCAAGGACATGAAAGAAGTGTAAAAACTAAAAAAAATATTTTTACGTCAATTTTAATAAAATGTGTTAGTATTGCCATTAGTTTTTTGTTAATTCCATTAGCACTTAATTATTTAAATCCTGTAAAATATGGTATTTGGCTTACATTAACTTCTGTAATTGGTTGGTTTGCTTTTTTTGATCTTGGGCTTGGTAATGGTTTAAGAAATAAATTAGCTGAAGCTCTTGCAAAAAATGATAATGAGTTAGCGCGAACATACATTAGCACTTCATATGCTATTATGAGTATAATAATTGGTATAGTTTATTTTTTATTTGTTTTAGTGTTCCCATTTATTAATTGGTCTTTTATTTTAAATACTCCGCCAGAAATGAATGAAGAAATCAATCGATTAATTTTTATTGTATTTAGTTTCTTTTGTTTGCAATTTATAATTAAGCTTATTTCTATTATACTGAAGGCCGACCAACGTTCGGCAATTAGTGGCGGAATAAATACCTTTGCTAGTTTATTGTCATTAATTATTGTTTTTGTTTTAACTAAAACAACTAACGGTTCATTGTTATGGCTAAGTATTGGAATTAGTGCTGCAAATTTAATTTCACCGCTTATTGCCACTTTATGGTATTTTGGTACTGATTATAAACATCTCATTCCCTCAATAAAATATGTGAAATTGAATAGCGCTAAAGATTTGATGGGTTTAGGTTTTTTATTTTTTATTATGCAGTTTGCTGCCTTAATTTTATTTTCAACGGATAGTTTTATTATTGATCAATTATATGGTCCAGAAGAAGTGACCCCATACAACATTGCTTTTAAATATTTTAGTTTAGTAACAATGGGATTTGCAATTATTACTACGCCATTTTGGACGGCTTATACAGATGCGTATCATAAAAGAGATTTTGATTGGATAAAACGTATTACAAAAAAATTAAAAATCTTTTGGCTTTTACTTGCATTTGGAGTAATTGGAATGTTGTTTTTTGCGAATACTTTTTATGAAATATGGATAGGAACTCAAATTAAAATTCCTTTTATATTATCGGCGTCAATGGCTTGTTGGGTTTTAATTTCATCTTGGACTAGTTTATTTGGAAATTTTTTAAGTGGCGTTGGTAAAATAAGATTAAGTCTTTATCACTCATTTGCTATGATTATTATTAATATTCCATTATCTGTTTTTTTATCAAAATATTTAAATCTGGGTAGCACCGGTGTAATAATAGGAACATGTATTTGTGTTTTACCTCAAGTATTTCTTCATCCAATTCAATATAAAAAAATTATTACTAATACAGCAAAGGGTATATGGGGAAAATAGTGCAAAATAAGCGCGCATTATTAATTACTGGCACTATTATTCCTAATAGTAATTTTGTTGAGCATATAAATGTTGAACAAAGAAGACTTGAATATATTGATGGATTAGTATTTTATTCAAGTCAGTTTCCAACCGACGATTTGTTTTTTTTAGAGAACTCTGCTTATAATTTTGATAAAGATGAGGGTTTTCAAAAATTGTTTATTGACAAACATATTACATTGATGAAATTTAAAGAATCATCGCATTTTAATGAAGGAAAAGGTTACCAGGAGTTTGAGATGTTAGATTCTGCTTTTGCACAATTGGAATCTCAATATGATGAATTTATAAAAATTACAGGTCGATACAAAGTTTTAAATTTAAAACAACTAACTAATCGTAAGTGTGTAAATATGATTGCGGATTCGCATAAAAAACCTAAAGTAACTCAAACTAATGTTTTTTACGTTACTTCAAGATTTTATATCACTCACTTAAAAGGTTCTTATTTAAAAGTAAACGACTCAAAAGGTAAATTTATTGAGCA
>CAIYSA010000245.1 GCA_903928655.1 uncultured Bacteroidota bacterium | reverse complement strand
TTTGAAAATAAATTGTTTGAAAACGTTTGAGTACTTGTAGGTAATGATGATGAACCTGCATAATAACAATACATGGTTCCTGCAGCAGCATTTCTAGTAATATTGGTAATACTGTTACTGCTAACAGTTAATACACTTTGAGTGCTAGATGAGTTATAAAGGTAATATTGACCTGCACTATGATTAAAGGTTAATCCGTTAAAAAGATTACTATTAATAGAAAGGTTTAAACAACTTGCTAAATTATAAACAAAATAAATAGAACCTGTACCTGTAACATTTACGTGGTTATAACTTGAAAAAATATTATTATTTATGTTTGCTGTAGTTAAAAGAGATGCTGCAGAGTTATAAATATTATACAACGCACCGGTATAAGCCGCCGCACCCGTATAAGAATGACTAAGATTATTGTTACTTATATTTAGATTATTTGCAATAGCACCTGAATTATAAATTAAATAAGTTGCGCCCGAAGTTGCGTTTGAGGTATTATTAGTAAATGTATTATTAGTAATAACTAAATTTGCGGCTGATGCCGCACTGTTATAAATACCATAAAAAACACCTGTAGTTGTTAATGAGTTAGTACAGTTTGTAATTAAGTTATTTGAAATTGAAATTGTATTACTAGCAGCTGTTGCTCCCGAAATATGTTCAATAACGGATACTTGAGAAGTTGTACCTCCAAATTGTAAGGTTAACGTATTATTATTAACTGAAGAGTTTGCACTAACAGCTGTATTTAAATAAATACCTCTTAATGTAGAAATATGATTTACTCCTGCACCGTTATTATTATTAATTGTATTATAAGAAACGTTAACATTATATTGTGCTAATGTTCTAACAGCGGCCGAAGGATTAGTTGCCAAAGTAGCACCACCAAAATTACGGATAATATTACCAGTAACCGAAGATGACCCACCAATGTTATTTCCAAAATCAGCAAAAGTAAAAGGAGAAACATCAGCAAAACCAATTAGTGCAATTCCAATATTACAATTATCTATTGTATTAGTAAAAAATTGATTGTTTGAATTTGATCCAGAAGCACTAGCAACAGTTAAAACGGTTGTTTGTGCTGAAAATAATGCGTTCACAACATTAATTCCTCTTGAACCATCAACAGATGGAGCTGTTCCTGAAGCATTATTTTCACGGTTTAATGTAATTAAACAATTTTTTATGATGTTATTTTGGCATCCATCATTAGCTGATGATTTAAATAAACCGTAACCATATTCCATTGTTGCTGGGTTAGCAATATTTGGATCAATTAAATTAATTCCATCAATTGTTATATAATCAGAACCTATTAAACTAAAAATACCATCTTGTGCTGCTGACCCAGGTGTTCCTGTTCCACCTGTAAAAGCAGTGATTAAAGGGTTAACACCTACTCCATTTTTTCGGAAAATAATTGGATTAGCTAAAGTACCTGTTGCACTTAATGTATAACCTCCAACTGGCGCTGTTTCAGTATATCCAGCAGATATATTAAATGTTACAGGACCACTAACTCCCAAAGTGTTAACATCATTTATTGCTGCTGCAATAGATGTGTAGGTTCCGGGTACAGTTAAGGTACCTGATAATTGTGCCTTTGCTACAGTAAAAGAGAGAAAAAATACCCCTATTACCAACTTTTTTATTTGATTCATTTTATTGTTTTTTTTATTTATTTTGGCGAAGTTAAAACTATTTTTTTATTTAATTGGTTGTTGTTAATAATTCTTTGTTAATTTATTAACACAAAATTCATACAAAAATATAAGTTATAATCTATTGACAATCATTGCTTTATAGAATTCATTTGTTTTATTTATTTATTTGGATTGTGATAGTGTTTAAACATTTATTAATTACAACTAATTATAGAAAATGTTCACCGAAATATTAAGTTTTTATTATTTAAAAAGTGATTTAAAAACGTTTTTTTTAACAAAAAAAGCATCATTTAATTGATGCTTTTTAAAAAATAATTTAGATTTTTATTTCATCTAAATCCTTGTTTAAAAAATGATATTCCATAAATGAATAACTATCAGAACTCACAATTTTCACCCATTGTTTGGTTTCAAAATACCATTTCCACTGTTTACTTTTAAATAATCCACCATTTTTTAAATAACCTAAAATATAAGGGTGAACAGATAATGTAATGTTTTTAGCATTTTGTTCTTTAATAATAAACCGTAAAGCATTTTCAACTTGCTCTACAAATAATATTGTTGGTTGTACCTGCCCTGTTCCATTGCAACTTGTACAAGTTTCAAGCACTTCTACATTAACTTCAGGGCGCAAACGTTGACGGGTAATTTGTATTAAACCAAATTTACTTGGAGGCAAAATATTGTGTCTTGCTCTATCAGACTTCATTTCATCTTTTAGAGTATCAAACAAAAGCTTCCTGTTTTCAGCACCATGTAAATCAATAAAATCAATAACGATAATACCACCCATATCACGTAATCTCAGCTGACGTGCAACTTCGATAGCTGCTTCTAAATTCACTTCAAGCGCATTTTCTTCTTGTGATTTATCACTTTTTGCTCGATTTCCGCTGTTAACGTCAATTACATGCAAAGCTTCGGTATGTTCTACAACCAAATACGCCCCACTTTTCATAAAAACAGATTTACCAAATAAAGATTTTATTTGTCTATCAATACCGAAATTATCAAAAATCGGAACCTTGCCCGTATAATGTTTTAGAATATCTACTTTATCAGGAGAAATAGTTTTAATATAAGATTTTAAATCATCATATACTTTTTCGCTATTTACATGAATTGCATTAAAAGAAGCATTTAAAAAATCTCTTAAAATAGCGTTAGTTCTATCAACTTCTCCTAATAATCTAAAAGGTGGTTCTGCATTTTGTAAAGCTTTAAAGCATGTATCCCATTTTGATATTAAATCTGCAACATCTCCTTCGATATCTGCTACAGATTTACCCTCAGCAACAGTACGAATGATTACACCAAAGTTTTTAGGTTTGATACTTTGCATTAATGCTTTTAAACGCGTTTTTTCTTCGTTGCTTCTAATTTTTGAGGAAACTGAAATCTTATCTGAAAATGGAATTAATACTATATATCTTCCAGCAATAGAAATTTCGGTTGTAACTCGAGGACCTTTTGATGAAATAGGTTCTTTTGCCACTTGAACTAAAATGTATTGACCAGATTTTACAGCTTCATTTATCTTACCATCTTTGCTAATATTTCCTTCATTTTTAAAATACATTAAATTAGATACATTTTGCTTTCCATTACGAACAGCATCAACGTATTTAAAAAGAGAATCAGCTTGTGGTCCTAAATCAAGATAATGTAAAAATGCATCTTTTTCATAACCAACATCTATAAATGCAGCATTTAGGCCTGTCATGACCTTTTTTACCTTACCAAGGTAAATATCGCCAACCGAAAATTTAATGTTATTTTTTTCTTTATGTAATTCTATTAAACGTTTATCATTTAATAGACCTATAACAACTTCGTTTGGCGTAGAATTAATTACTAGTTCTACATTCATTTTAATGTTTTTTTTAATTGAACATAGTCGCATTCAATAATCAATTGCAAT
>CAIYSA010000244.1 GCA_903928655.1 uncultured Bacteroidota bacterium | reverse complement strand
TATTATAATTACAACTTTCTAGTTCACCACTAAACTCGCCAACAATATCGCCTGTTGATAGAACAAAAGTTTCAATGTTGTTTTCGTTAAATTTGCTTTTGCCTACCTTTAACATGATTTCTGCACCAGAAAACTTTAATTCATTGAGTATATGCAATACTTTCATTTCTTTTTACTTCCTGTTAATTCTAACACGGATTTCATTTCATGCAAATATTGTAATATTACCTTATTTTTTGAAAATCTTTCCATTACACTATTTTTAGCTTTTAAAGAAATTAAATTGTAGTTAGAAATAACTTTTTCAATTCCATTATTAATTTCAATGACAGATGTAATATCAACTAATTCACCACCTCCATCTTTTAATACCCATGGTACACCTCCTGAATTTTTGCCAGCAACTACAGGTATACCCATTGCCATTGCCTCAATTAATATCATACCAAAAGATTCTTCAAAAGCAGTATGCATAAGTATGTCAGCCTTTGACAATTCAATCATTAATTGATTATGCGCTATTTCTCCATGAAAAAAAACGCTTTTTAATATATTGTTTTCTATACACCAATTTTCTGCATCCTCATTCTTTCCATGGCCTGCTCCATACAAATGTAATTCTAATTTTGGCAGCCTTAATTTTAAAACCTTAAATGATTCCATACCAAGTTTCACATTTTTATTGCCATCAAATCCATTATTAATCATTACTAATTTAATAATACTTTTCAAGTTTCTCTCTTTATAATAGGTGAATGTAAAATCACTAACAAAGTTTGGGATTATTGTAATTCGCTTTTTAGTGAAAATGGTCAATCTTTTTTTTGTATTAGGCGACACTGCTGTTAAATATTTTGCCTTTCTTAAAACTATAAAAGCCATTATTAATCTAAAAACTCGATATAAATCCATTTGGTTTTTTAGTATTGTTAATGGTGAATCGTGACATGTTAATAATGTGGGTATTCGAGAACTCAATGCCGCCCAACCCCACTCATATTGCCAATGAGCGTGAATAACATTTGGCTTTATTTCCAAAATTTTATTTTTTAAATACCTTCGCTCTTTATAAAAAAAATCCAAACATCTTTCTCGAGCCCTTTTTCTATAGGGACCAATAAAAATTGACAAATTTCCTTCGAGCCATTCAAACGAATTACCAGGTTGAATTTCCGGACTCAATGAAAATACAGAAACTTTATATCCAAGTTCTAATAATGCATTAATTTCACTGTTAACAGGTGAGCCTCCCATACCTTTAGGCCAACTACTTCTATCTCCACCATAATTAATATTTAATGATGGCAAATGTATGGGCCCTGAAATACCTATGTGCATTTTTTCATTTTATTTAAATTACCAATAACAAGCGCCTTCCATATTTTCAGCATTTATCGGTTTTTCTTCTTCCAGAGGCCTAACCCAATGTTCATTCATTAAAGCAGCATAATTATAATTTGGATTATAATTTGGGTTTTCCCATCTTGCACCTTTTATACCGAACAATAATTGCAAACTTCCTCCTAAGTGAACTGCCTTTTTACCTCTACGTTTTACATGAGCCGCTAATGGAAAGCCATAAGCACCAGCACCAATCAAACAAATATCATAATCTGTTTTATCAATTTCAGATTTCATATAATCCAATGCTTCAAACCAATCATTAAAATCTGTTTTACTGCCAACAAGACTTTGAACTGCTTTGATCGTTTTTAATTCAAACTGAGGCAACAAATTATTCTCAAATAATAATTCACGTTTTAAGTATTGTTTTTCAATGGTTTGTGCAAAGGGATGCACTACTAAAACCTTTTTTCCTTCTAAGGCTTTTGTCCAAGGTTGTACAGAAAAATATGGATTTAACAGTTCTAAAATAATTT
>CAIYSA010000243.1 GCA_903928655.1 uncultured Bacteroidota bacterium | reverse complement strand
GTGCCCTTTTTTTATAAATGAAAAAAAAATATCATATTTTATTTTGTGTAAACGAAAAAAGTCAAATTTTAAAAACAATTTCGTTTTTAAAAGAAAAAGACTATACTATTTATATAGCTAATACAGAAGTAGAATTTAATAAATTTCTTACTGAAAATCCAGTTGATCTTGTTGTTGTAGAATTAGATTTTGAATTTAAAGATGCTATTAGTATTACAAACGAAATCCGGAATATAAAATCAATAATTCAACCTAATATAATTATTTTTTCAAATAAACAAGACGATTATATTCAAATAACAGCATTTAATGCTGGAGCCGACGATTACATTTGTACCCCAATTAAACCAATTTTATTAGAAGCCCGAATTGAAGCCTTTAAGAAAAGAAGAATTGATGAGCTTTTTATCAGTGATATTAATTTGGAATTAAATAAAAAATTTTATGTTGATAGGGATCAGTATTTAGTTATTACTGAAGCTGGAAAAATAAGTTTACCTCGAAAAGAATTTGAAATGGTAGATTTAATGTTTCAAAACAGTAAGAAGATTTTCACAAGAAATGATTTTGCTAATATTATTTGGCATTCAAACGAAGTTGCAAATAGCAGAACAATTGATATTCATATTCGAAATATCAGGAAATTACTTGGTAATGAAATAATAAGAACATCAAAAGGAATAGGATACAGCCTAAATATTTAATCTTATTTACTTTCTTTTTCATCACCCGAAGTGTTTTCTCTACAATTGTTAAAATTGTTTATTAGCAATTAATTGTTTAAATCTTAACAATTAAATAGTCTATTTTACATCAATCAAGTTGTGTCCTTAACTTTTTTTTGTTTAATATTGTATATATGAAGTTTAATAACATTTTTGTCGTTTTTGTTTTGTCGATGGCTTTTTGCTTTTCATCTTCACTTACGGCACAAACAGGTGGCCGAAAAAAGGAACACCGAAATCAAAGAGGCGGAGGAAGTTTATTTCATCGTAAAAAAAGTAGTGGCCATGCAGATGCTTTTGCTAAAGGAGGCAGTAAAAAAGGGTTAATTGCTCGTATTTTCAAAGGTAAAAAAAGTAATGGGCCATGGGTTTACAAAAAAACTAATCCTGGTATTAAACAAAGGAAAGAACAAGCGGGTTTATTTTCAAGAAACAGAACAAAATCTAAACGATTCAGAGACGGAGTTTTAGCACATCAAAATAAAAAACGGTCTTCAACAAGAATTAGAGGTAATTCTAGCTTCGGAAAAAAGAAACACTAATAAAAACAATATAACTTTTTATAAAATCTCATCTTTGAAAAGGGTGAGAATTTTTATTTTTGTATCATTTATAATGTAAAAATGAACGTATTAATTTTAGGATCAGGAGGAAGAGAACATGCATTTGCTTGGAAATTAGCTCAAAGTAAACAATTAGAAAACTTATACATAGCGCCAGGTAATGCCGGTACTGCACAATGCGGAACAAATGTAAATATTTCAATTTCTGATTTTGAAGCTATAAAAAACTTAGTTTGGGAAAAAAGTATTGATATGGTTTTGGTTGGGCCCGAAGATCCTTTAGTAAATGGTATTCATGATTATTTTTTACAAGATGATATTTTGAAAGAAATACCTGTAATTGGGCCTAAAATGGATGGTGCTCAGTTAGAAGGAAGTAAAGATTTTAGCAAACAATTTATGCTAAAACATGGTGTGCCAACGGCCAAATACAAAAGTTTTACTGCCTCAAATATAAATGAAGCTTCAGTTTTTTTAGAATCCCTAAGTCCGCCTTATGTTTTAAAAGCGGATGGTTTAGCTGCTGGAAAAGGTGTTTTGATTATTGATGATATTACTGAAGCCAAACAAGAGTTACAAAACATGATTTTGAATTCAAAGTTTGGAAATGCTGGGAATACCGTTGTTATTGAAGAGTTTTTGAAAGGAATTGAATTATCAGTTTTTGTATTAACGGATGGAAAATCATACAAAATTTTACCAGCGGCTAAAGATTATAAACGCATCGGTGTTGGCGATACGGGTTTAAATACAGGAGGAATGGGAGCAATTAGTCCTGTTCCGTTTGCCAATCAAGCTTTTATTGATAAGGTTGAAGAGCAAATTGTAAAACCTACCATAAAAGGATTATTAGAAGATAATATTGATTACCGTGGATTTATTTTTATTGGTTTAATGAATGATAACGGAGAACCAAAAGTAATTGAATACAATTGCCGCATGGGAGATCCGGAAACGGAGGTTGTTATTCCTCGTATTGAATCTGATTTATTAGATTTATTGCAGGGTGTTGCCACTCAAACGCTGCATACAAAGCAATTTAGCGTAAGTCCTAAAACAGTCAGCGCTGTGGTATTAGTTTCTGGTGGTTACCCTGAAGAGTATGAAAAGCATGTAGAAATTAGTAATTATAAGTCAACGGAGGATAGTTTAGTTTTTCATTCAGGTACAATTTTGAAAAATGATAAAGTTTTTACTAATGGTGGACGTGTATTTGCTATTACATCTTTTGGCGATTCTATTAAAGAAGCAGTAACTAAAAGTTTTGCCACAGCAGAAAGCATTATCTATGATAAAAAATATTACAGAAGTGATATCGGAAAAGATTTAATGTTACTAGTTGAGTAACATCAAATCTTTTATTTGTTTAATTACATTGCTTTAATGCAATCAATAAAAAATTTCACTTTGTTTTTATCTAAATCAGGGTATAAACCATGACCTAAGTTGGCTATATAGCGCTGCTTGCCAAAAGCATTCACCATTTTTTTAGCTTCTAATTCTATTGTTTTTTCATCGGCATAAAGTAAACAAGGGTCAGCATTGCCTTGTAGCGTTTTATTGCTTCCAATAATAATACGCGCATCTTGCGGATTAATAGTCCAATCTAAACCAATAGTGTTGCAATTTAATTTAGCCATGTTCGCTAATGCAAAATGTGCATCTTTTGCAAATACTGTAACAGGAACAAGCGGAGAAATGGCATCACAAATTTTAGAAATATATTGTAATGAAAATGCAGTGTATTGATAGTTTCCTAAAACACCAGCCCAACTATCAAATAACTGAATCATATCAGCACCCGCAACAATTTGTGCTTTTAAATAATTGATGGTGCTTTGTGTAATTTTTTCAAGTAATTGATGCGCTAAAGCAGGCTCTTGATATATTAATTTTTTTGCTTGACTAAATGTTTTACTTCCACTTCCTTCTACCATATAAGCCATTATGGTCCAAGGTGCGCCCGCAAAGCCAATCAGTGGAACTCTATTGCTTAATCCTTTTTTAGAAAGCTCTATGGCCTTTATAACGTAATTTAAATCATTTGCATCTGCAATGTGCAAAGCATCAATATCGGCTTGTGTTTTAATTGTTTTTTCAAAAAATGGGCCTTTAGCTTCAATCATTTGATAAGGCAAACCCATTGCTTCTGGTATTACCAAAATATCTGAAAAAATAATTGCCGCATCAACTCCTAAAATATCAACTGGTTGAATGGTTACTTCTGCTGCCATTTCGGGAGTTTTCACAAACTCAATAAAGTTTTTTGCTT
>CAIYSA010000242.1 GCA_903928655.1 uncultured Bacteroidota bacterium | reverse complement strand
TTTTAGGAGTGAAATTTAAAGAGGCTTTTCGAGAATTTTCTTTTAAAATATTTAAACGATTTTTATCATCATAAAGACCTAAAATATATTCTGAAATACCCTTTTTATCTCCTTTTTCAAAAACCGAACCACATTTAAACTTATCAACCATTAACTGAAATTCGGAATTTTTTGATGCCAATGCCAATAAAACAGATCCTGCAGCTAAAACCGAATATGTTTTACTAGGTAATGATGCATATTCCATACCTTCACCTAAAGCAATAACACCTATATCGCCTGTTGTAATTGAAAAAGGGAATGTTTCTTTTTCTTGAAAATCTAATAATATAACATTAGATAATTTTTTATCAGTAATTATTTTTTGTATTTGATTTTTTTTTGCTCCTTCGCCAATTAAAACAAAGTTTATATCTTGTTTATCAATCAGTAATTCGGCTGCTGAAAGTAAAGATTCGAAATCGTGTGTATCACCAAAATTACCCGAATATAAAACGGTAAATTTATCTACTTGATTGTATTTTTTTGCAAACCAATTTTCGTTCTTAGGTTTTGGAATAATAAAATTTGTATCCACCCAATTATTAATTACAGTAGGTTTAATTTTATTGTCGTAGTATTTTTCTAATGCTTTAGCCATAAAATGCCCTAGCGTTATAACGGTATCAGCTTTATTTAAAAGTCGCGTATTTAGCTTAGCCCAAGTCCTGTATGTTATATCCGATTGCTTAAATATTTTCATACTTAATAACGCATCCGGATAAATATCCCACATTATGAGATGATATTTTTGTTTAAATAAACGTTTAAAAAAAAGCCCTAAAAAGGTGATGAATGGAGGTGTTGAAATAATTACTAATTCATACTTTTTGCTTTTAAATAATAGCCTAAAAAAAACTTGAATAGTAAACCATAGCCAAGTAAAAATACGTTTCGTTGATTTCTCCTTATTGTATTTACAAAAATAAACAACTTCAATTGTAGGATTTAATGTTGTTTGCGTATTACTTATTTCGCCTGCATATAAAATTACCGACTCGCCATTTTCGGCAAATTGGTTAAGTATATCCACCATTAATTGGCGAGTAACCTGACAAATAAATATGTATTTTTTTTTATTCACTAATTAAATTTTTATTTAAACAAAATCGCTTTAATTAATCGGCCATATACTTTTAAAACGTCAAAAGCTTTTGGTCTGTACTTATCACTTTTATTTGGATTAGCCGAATAAACGCCAAACATATTAATGGTACGATAAATTCCTAAAAACCAAAATATAGATCTAATAATCAATGCCAAAGAAAGTAGCGATTTTAATTGGAATGATTTAAATTTAGATTCATGTTTTTTAAAAACATACACCAAATTTTTATGATACTGCTCAAACGAAGCAATAATATTTTTTTGTGATGAACTACCACCTAAATGTATAATTTCAACTTCGGGCAAATAAAAGGTTTTCATTTTAGCAGCTCTAAATTTATAACCTAACTCACAATCTTCATGATAAAAAAATATGTTTTCATCAAGGTTACCAATTGTATTCAGCGATTCTTTTCGGATTAACAAACAAGCTAATGTTAAATAATCAACTACACGTTTTTCATCAATGCTATTAAGCATAAAGGCAGGTTTATTATTGCCTGTAAAAAATGAAGTAAAAAGTTTACTGTTTTTTAATTTTACAATATAAAAAGATAAACCTGTAAGATTAAAAAATGTTTTTAAAGGATTCGGGAAATCAAACCAAGAGCGTTGAATCGTTTTATCAAAATTTAAAAGCTTTGGTCCCACTGCTGTAACATCAATATGAGAATTTAAAAATTCAATTAAATTATTTAATGTATTTTCTAAAACAATGGTGTCGCTATTTAGCAACAAAACCATTTCGCCTTTTGCTTTTTGTATTCCTAAATTATTTGCTTTTGAGAAACCCAAATTCTCTTTATTGTCAATAACAATTGTATTTGTAAATTTTTTTTTTATCATTTCCACACTTCCATCGTTCGAAAAATTATCAACAACAATAATTTCATACAAACAGCTAGAATTGGTTGAATAAATTGAATTTAAACACTGTTCGATTAAATCCTTTGTGTTATAATTTATTATAATTATAGAAAGTTGGGGCTTTACTACATCCATTTATTTAATTTTTAATGCCATTAAAAATTCCTTTAAAAGTAGTCTTTAATTTTTCTTTTTTATTGTCATCTACAGCAATTATTGAAATAATAGATTTTAAAAAAGTGAAATTTTTATTCAAAATATATAAGGGGAATTTAAACAAATACATTTTTGTAAGTATAACATTATTCCGAGCCATATAATAGCGCCTCATTACATTATGTGTAGAACTTGTAAAATTTATTCCGAATATTTTTTTTGATTGCGATAATCCAATTGCATGATTAAAACCTACTTCCGAACTAATCACAATTTTATAACCTTTCGATTTTAATCGCAAACAATATTCTATATCCACACAATCAATAAAAAAATCTTCGCGAAAGGCTCCTACTTCTTCAAATATAGGGATTGAAAGCATACAACCCGAAGTTATAAGTGCGCGCATTTCAATTGTTTTTAAACCTAAATCAATACGTTTTTTTAAATAAGAGCTACCGTTAGTATCGTAATTAGCACCTACCATTGCCAATTTATTTTTATCGCTATAACGGTTGAAGGTATCAATAAGTAATTGAATAATTGTAGGTGTAGGCAAACTATCCTGATCGAAAGTTATCGCCCATTTAAAACTTAGTTTAGCACCTGCTTCAATACCTTGATTTAAAGCTTTTGCTATTCCAACATTAGTTTCATTTTTAATTATTATAACATTTTCATTAATGCTTAACTCATCAATAAACCTATGACTTTGGCCTTGAGAATTATTATCCACAATAAACTTTTGCACATTAACAGGTAAAGCATTTATTAAATTTATAATATTTGATGTAGGATTATATGTAACTATAACCACAAAAATATTGGTTGGGATTGGTGGAATAATATCACATGTATCAACTCTGCTCATTTTTATATTTCTACAAAATAATAATCAAAAATATTATAAAAATAAATTTAAAAAATGCTTTATGGTCTAAAAAATAATTAGATTCAAAAAACGTCTTCTAAATAAAATAAAAGAATAAAAAACACAACCAACTATTGGCGACATAGCATATTTGGAAAAATAGGGAATTTGTTTTATTGAAACTTGAAACTTTGCATAAAAATGATCCTCTCCACTATTTTTAATCCACAATTGTGCTTCATATAATCGAAGCTTCAAAATAAATTTCATTTTAAGTAAATCTAAAAACGAAAGCTGCGCTTGAATTTGTTTATAGTAAGTTGAATGTATGAATTGATAATTCAATAAAACACTATCTAATAAAGCTATATTCGCTTTTTTATTACTCGCTGTAGTCGAATTCAGATGAACTCTAAACGATGTTAAAACTTCGGGAATATAAAACAAACCTACATTACAAGATACACGAAGGCAATATTCGAAATCACAAATTTGATATAAAAGAGGATCAAAATAACCAAACTTATCAATTAAATTTTTCCGAAACATTAAAACATTCGGCTCTCCAATAAAATTTGCAGTATTATATTTAATCACCATTTTACATAGTTTATCACTACTTATTAATGCTGGTTTTGTGATACCAAATATTTTACCAGGCGAAAGTATTTTATATTTATACTCATCCTTAATATCTTCAGCAACACCGTTTTCAAAAATAAAAATACGAT
>CAIYSA010000241.1 GCA_903928655.1 uncultured Bacteroidota bacterium | reverse complement strand
GTCATGTTTTTGATTTGCACATAACTTGATCTATTCAAACGAATAATATTACGGGTAGTTGAACCACTCACACCATTACTATTTATGATTACATCTGCCGCATTACCAGTCTCCGATTTAAATACAATTAAATTAGTAGCAGAAGTATTTTTAGGATTGTTAATGGTAAATCTTTCGTTGTATGTTCCAGGTCGAACATTAAATGTAACTGGTCCAGTAATACCACACGCTAATGAAGCTGCGGCATCAGTTAATGTTGCAAACGATGGGTTTGTACCACCAACGGTATACACACCAGTTTTTAAACCAGTACATACAATATTTTGAATAGAGTCATTTTTAGTTACAGGATCTCCTGTTACTCTATTAGCTGGATCAATTCTTACGGCAACTTGATAAGTAGAATTTGAAGTTGCAGTGAATAGTGTATTGAAACTATAAATGGTACTTGAATAAGCAGTATCTAAAGAGGTAGCCGTATTTACTGTTGGCGTAAAAGATTCACCAATAGTTGGCACCCAAACACCTGGACTTGTTGAATATTGCAATTTAACAGTATTACCATTTAAACTAGTACTACCTAAATTCATTATTTTAACTTTGATAGTATTTGGATCTGTACTGAAAACCAATGGTTGAATATCAACCAAAGCCATATCTTTCGCATTGATAATAAACTCATCGGCACCTATATCTGTGTTTAGTGGATTCCTACTTTGTTTATCAATATCGACCGCAATTGCAGGAATGAACACGCCTTTATTATCAATTAAAGGATTGCTTGTATGTAAATTATAAACCGAAGTAAATTGAGGATTAACCTCTAAAGATTTCGTTTCAAAACCAATCATGGCTTGTTTTAAACTTGTCAAGTTTAATCTATCTCCACCTGAAGAACCATAATACGCATAATTTCCAGTCAAAGTATTGGCATCTGTATAATAAATATTATTATCAGAAGCCCTAATAGAAGTTTGATTGGTAACATAAAAAGCATAACCACCCGCTGGGTTGTAAAAAATATTATTCATTAAACTCACATTCACACCGGCTGCTAAGAAAAATGCAGACGAATTGTTAGGCAAAGTAACGGGCGCTTTATCGTAATAAACAGAATTATGATATAGGTTTATTTTATTTACTTCATTTAAATAAATACCTGCACCACTTGCAGTTGTTTTATAGCCACCTGCTAGCATATTATTCGAAACAGTTAAAGCCGTTATCCCTTCTACAGTAGTTAAATTGATGCCTCTAAAACCAGCATTAGAAATTTTATTTCCGTTAATTACACCATCAGATTTAGAAGAAGCAATTTTAATACCCTCTGAGCTCACCGAAGAAGTAGATTTCATATTAATGGTATTCCAACTAACAGAATTTACACTTGTATTTAAAGTGTTAATACCAAATCCATATGATGAGTCAATTTTGTTATTATAAATAACAGTTCCAATTGATTTAAATGCACCAGATTGTCCAACAAATTGAATCCCAACAACCCCATTTTTAATAGTAGAGTTTTTAACAGTTAAAAAATCTGCTTTTACTGCACTGTCTATTTTAGTTTTAAACGCAGCAATTACGCCATATTTATAGTCATTTAAATTAGTTGAACTTGGAATATTAATAACACAACTATCGATGGTTATATTATTACTTCCGGTAGCAATGTGAAAACCAGAAGCATAACTCGAAGTTGACAAATTG
>CAIYSA010000240.1 GCA_903928655.1 uncultured Bacteroidota bacterium | reverse complement strand
CATCAACAATTAAAATATGTTTACCATCAAGTGCTTTTTCGGTAATATAAGGTTTATTAGTAATTTTATTTTCTTCCTTATTTTCAGCAACATTTAAAAAATTAGCAATTTCGATATTTATTTTTTTTATGCTATCAGCGGTTTCCATAATACTGACTCCCGCAAATTGATTAATTTTCAATTCATCTGATGTTAACATCGATTTTCCTTTAAAAACTATAATTGGAATAGTTTCTAATTTACTATCATTTTTTATTTTTTCTAAAATATCATATCCAAATATTGGCGCCGATTCAAAATCTATAATAACACCGTCAATATTTTCAGTTTTTAATATTTCAAATACATCAGTTGCATTATTAGCAACAATACACTTTTTATATGTACTGCTAATAAAATTACTAATTTCTAAATAATGCGTATCGTTGTTTTCAATTAAAAGTAAAATTTTAGAAAATTTATCTAACACACTTTCAATTTTAACAAACATTAAATCTAATTCCTTTTCAGCAAAAGGTTTTCTAACAAAATCAATATGTTTGTTACTTTTAATTTCATTTGGCATTATTTGTAAAGATGACATCATGTGAATTGGAATATACTTAACATCATTACTTTTCTTCAATTCTTTTAAAACAGTCCAACCACTTTTACCAGGCAGCTTAATATCAAGCAAAATACCTATTGGCTTATATTTAACAGCAAAAGGAAGTGCATCAATACCACTTACTGCAACAACCACTTTATAGCCTCTTTTTTGTATTTGATTTTTTAATACATAAGCAAAAGCTGTATCGTCTTCTACAATTAAAATTACTTTATCGTCTTGGTTAATTATAAATCTATCATCTTCAATTTCTTCAGGTGTAAAATCCATTAAGTCTTTATCAAAAGGAGTTTTTGATAACATACCATTTTTAATTTGAGTTAAAACATAATTTTCTTGTTCAATTATGGAACCTAAATCAAATTTATTTTGTTTAAAATCCATTGGAAGTATCAATGTAAATGAACTTCCTTTATTTAATTCACTTTTTAAAATAATTTCGCCACCCAGTAAATGTGCAATCTCACGGCTAATAGCAAGGCCTAAACCAGTTCCTCCAAATTCCCTTCTGGTTGATCCGTCAGCTTGTTGAAAAGCTTCAAAAACTAAACTTTGTTTATCAGCGGGTATGCCAATACCAGAATCTATTACCTCAAATGAAATATAATCATTGGGGTTAATTTTCAATTTATCAGCTTCAAATTCATTTGGTTTCCTAATAATTAATTCAACACTTCCTTCTTTTGTAAATTTTAAAGCATTGGATAAAAAATTATTCATTACCTGCTCCACTTTAGCATGATCGGTATTAAAAAATACAGGAATAGTTCCTTCTATTTTTGAGGAAAAATGAATGCCTTTTTGCTTAGCTAGTTGAATAAATGTGTTGTTTAAATTTTTTAAAATGCCATTTAAATCAATATTTTCAATTTCAATTGACATATTGCCCGATTCAATTTTTGAAAGATCGAGTATTTCATTAATTAACTGAAGGAGGTTATTACCTGAATTATTAATGACTGAAGCAAATTCTTTTTGTTCCATCGAAAGATTTCCATCATCGTTATCAGAAAGAAGTTTGCTTAATAATAATATTGAGTTTAAGGGAGTACGCAACTCATGGCTCATATTTGCTAAAAATTCCGATTTGTATTTACTACTTAATATTAGTTCCTCAGATTTTTTTTGCAGTTCGTAAGTACTCGCTTCAAGTTCTTCATTTTTTTCATTAACCGATTGATTTATTTCTTCAAGCAACTGAGTTTTTTCTTCTAAATCCTGATTAGAGGCTAATAATTCATCTTGTTGAGCTATTAATTCTTCTTCGGATGCTTTAAGTTTATAAGATTGTGCTTCAAGAATTGTATTTGCATCTTTTAATTCTTCTTGTTGCACCATTAATTCCTCAGCTTGAGAAAGCAATAATTCTTCCTGACGTTTTCTTTCCGTAATATCAAGTATGATAGAAGTAAATTGAAATGGTTTTCCGTTTTCGTCAATAAAAGGAATAACTGTTGTATAAAACCAAAAAAACGAACCGTCTTTAGCTTTGTTTTTTACTTCGCCTCTCCATAATTTTCCGCTAAAAAGTGTTTTCCAAAAATCACCAAAAAATTCAGGTGAATGATATCCCGAATTTAAAATTCGGTGTTCATTTCCAATCAGTTCTTCTCTTGTGTATTTTGTAATGTTACAAAAGTTGTCATTTACATGTTTAATAATTCCTTTATTATCTGTAACCGCTACAATTGATGCTTCATCTAAGGCATATTTATAATCCGAAATTTCTTTAACGTTCTCTTTTAATTTATCTTGAATTATTTTATTTTCAGTATTATCAAATACAGTTGAATGAATTTTAACTATCTCACCTTTATCATTTTTTATAACAACGGCATCAATAATGGCATCAAACGTTATTTTATCTTTACGTTGTAATTCAAATTCTAAATCATTTACATATCCCAATTCAAATAGCTTAGTAAAATTTTCGGTAAATGATTTTAAATTAAGTTCTAAACTTTTTGGTGAAAAAAGATCTCGGTATTTCATTTTTCCAACTACTTCTTCAGCCGAATAGCCTATCCAATTAAGTAGGGTTTCATTAATATTTGTAATAAAATCATTATTAGTATTCATTGATAAATAACCGCAAGGAGCTTGGTTATACAAAGTTGTTATTTCTTCAGAAGCATCTTGTAATTGTTTTTCATACAAAATTTGAGAGGTTATATCCTCAACACTATGTATTAAATAAACAACATTATTGTTTTCATCAAGAATAGCTTTATTAAGTGGGCTTAAATAACGTACATCATAAGTACCATCAGCATTTAATGTTGTGTAGGTTTGAAGTTCCATTTGGTCAGGAACTTTATATTTAAGCACTACGTTAAGAGATTCTTTTAAAAGAGGTGCGGTTGTGGGATTAAGATAATTAAATTTATTAGGAAAAGCTTGGAATATATTCTTACCCATAATTTCTTCTCTAATAGTTTTAGTTACTAATAAATAATTATCGCTAACGGCATCAATTGTAAAATCGGGTAAAAGAATTAAAAAGGAACCCGGTGCTTCTTCAAATAATACCCTATAATTTGCAATAGTTTTTAAATTTAAATTAAGTGCCGATTCTGTTTTATTTCTTACATTAATATTGTGTCGGATAAGGAAATAACTTACAAAAAGTGTAATTAAAAGAAAAATTAAAAAAAACATGACTGAATTTAATAAGTCATCTCTTTCAATAACATTATTATCCTGTCGGATTTTCATAATAATAGTCTCTTCAAAAACCATTATCTTAATAGTTTTTTTAATTTCGTTGTCTAAAAAATTGGCTTCACTCGAACCAATAATTTTATCTGCCTCAATAAAACTTAAATTTTTTCGCGCATTTATTAACTCTTCAGAAATCGAAATTCTTTTTCTAATTAGAGTTATAAGAGAGAGTGTTCTATTATTTTGAGTTGAGTGGTTAGCAACTAATATCTTTAGATTATTTAAAGAGCTATCTATTGAAATTTTATAATTATTATATGCATTACGAAAATTAAGGTCATTAGTAATTGCAAAGCCTCTTGATTCTATTTGTAAATTTTGTGATAGTGTT
>CAIYSA010000239.1 GCA_903928655.1 uncultured Bacteroidota bacterium | reverse complement strand
AATTTTTTGGCCATAAAAAAGGTGGTCACAAACATTACCACAAAATATATTACCAATGGAATAGCAATACGAATAACGTCCATTGGGATTTGAACAATCATTTCGCCCTTTAAACTAAACATTATTATTATTGTAAATAATAATGCAACTAATGTAATTGGAGAAATAAAAGGAATAAATTTTTGTTGATACCAATCCTCACCCTTTAATTTTATTAAGGTAATTCGACTAATAATGCCAGCTAAAAAAGGAATTCCTAAATAAATAAAAACACTTTCGGCAATTTGAGACATACTGATTGAAATATCAAATCCCCTCATTCCAAAAAAAACTGGAACCTTAGTTAAATAAAAATAAGAATAGGCTGAAAATAATAACACTTGTAATACACTATTTAATCCAACTAAACCAGCAATGTATTCTCTATTCCCTTCAGCTAATTCGTTCCATACAATAACCATTGCTATACATGGAGCAATTCCTATCAATATTAAGCCCGTCATGTATTCTGGATAATCTTTCAGAAAAATATAGGATAATAAAAACATAAAAAATGGTGCAATAACCCAAGTGATAAATAATGACATTATTACCAATTTTATATTTTTAAATACCTGCGGTATTTTTCTGTAATTTACCTTTGCTAATGGTGGATACATCATTAAAATTAAACCTATTGCTAAAGGAATATTTGTGGTTCCACTCGACATAGAATTTATTAAAATGGAAGACTTTGGTATAAAATAACCAATTGAAATACCTATTACCATTGCAAAAAAAATCCATAATGTTAAGTAACTGTCTAAGAAACTTAATTTTTTTCGGTTGGCGGCTGGTGCGCAATTTGCGTTTGACATATTTATTTAATTATTGAGAAAAGATAAAAAGTTTCTAGTGCAATTTGTTTAGAGCGTTCATCATACATTACATCTTGCAATGGCGTATTATCAAACGCTTTTGGATCATCATATGTTGTGCTAATCCGAAATTCAACCACTGGAATAAAAGGACAATTTTCTTCAGCATCACTACACGTCATAATTGCAGCAAATTCACTTTTTGGATTTCCAAGATGATTATATACTTTTGAAAAACAACTAATAGGCTTTTGAATTTCATCATAAAAAACATGATAAATTGAATTAGCATCATCGTTCATTTTTATTATTTTGAAACCAATTCTCTCTATTGCATTTATTGCATTAATATTAAATGCTGTAGCTTCCGTTCCGCCAGAAAAAGCGTTTACATTTTTTATATTAAAATAATGCGCTGCAACTTGAGCCCATATTTGTCCAAAATGACTACGGCGTGAATTATGAGTACATATATAAACCATATTAATTGGTTTACCTGCATTTTTTTTTGAAATAATATAACAAGCAATGTTCCCTAAAAGGGCTTTCCGTTCTATTGAAATGGTATCAAACTCATAAGTTAAATCATCACAATATTTCTTAATTCTTGAAAACATAATTACAATTTATAATTAACAGCATTTGCCACCTGGTGTGCAACTTTTATTTTCAATTTGTAAATCTGCTAAATTTACTTTTAGTTTATCAGCTGGAATCCCGCATTTATCCTGAGCTAAACAATTGGTATGCTTTGCGACTAATACAAATTCTTTCCCATTAAAATCCAAATCGTACTTGCTAATAGTTTCATTTTGATATTCAACTTCTATTTCCAAATCTTCTATGCCTAAAGCTTTTTCAGAAAGAGCAATAATATTTAATAATTTTTGAGGGGCTAAACGATGATCGAAATCATTTGCTTCCCATAATTGAAAATTTACGACTCTTTCGTTACGAATTTTTCCGCCACAATCAATAAAATTTTTCGTGATTTGGCCAACCTCTGTAACATGAAAATGTTGCGGAATAATAATTCCATTAGGTAATAAAAAAGTAACTGCTTCTAGTGTTCCTAAATGATTTTTAATTTCTGATAGTTTCATGGTTTTATTTTTTAAGTTTTAGTAATTATTTTTAACAACATTTTGGACTATTTTTATAAGAATCAAAAAAGCCAACTAGAATTTTTTTTGCGATATCCCATTCTTCTTCATCAATACAATAACACACTTTTACACCATTAATATCTCCTTTAATTAAACCAGCTTCCTTCAATTCTTTTAAGTGTTGTGATACTGTGCTTTGCGAAAGAGGTAATTCATCAACAATGTCTCCACAAATACAGGCTTGTTTTTGTATTAATAATTGTAAAATAGCCACACGTGCAGGATGAGCAAGTGCTTTAGCATATTTTGCAATTTTTGAATCAAGGGTTGTGAAAGATTTTGATTTCATAGTTTTCATTATATTAATCGTAAAATTACGATTAATATAATGAGAAACAAAATAAAATAATGAATTTTCAAGTCTTCTATGTCAAATTCACTTTAAATCGAACTAAAACTTTCATTAAAAACTTAAGATAAATAAATTTTAATAAATAGAAAATCAAACCCATCTCAGAACTTAGTTTGTAAATTATGAATAAAGTCATGTTTTAAAAATTATTTTATTT
>CAIYSA010000238.1 GCA_903928655.1 uncultured Bacteroidota bacterium | reverse complement strand
TGAAATGTCTGATTCAAATTCAGCTAAGCGTATTAAAATAGTTAAATTATAATAATGAAAATCTATTTAATAGGATTTTTATTTATTGGATTTTTGGTTTCGTGTGTTAAGGATAAACCTCAAGAACCCATTAATATTGCCGTTGCAATTAATTCAGATAAATCTGTTTTAGTTATTAATGAAGGTAATTATGGTTGGGGAAACGCATCAGTTTCATTATACGACCCAAATATAAATGCTGTTGTTGCCGATTATTTTAAACAACAAAATAGCGGTTCACTTTTGGGAGATGTTTGCCAAAGTATAACTAAATATAATAGTAAGTATTATATTGTTATGAATAATTCAAATAAAATTAATGTTGTTAACTCTTCTGATTTTTCTAAAACAGCTACAATAACTGGCCTTAACTCTCCTCGTTATTTGTTGCCAATAACTTATAACAAAGCCTATGTGAGCGATTTGTATGCTAACTCTGTGCAAATTGTAGATTTAAATAACAATACAATATTTGGTTCAATTCCTTGTATGAAAGGCACTGAGGAAATGGTTTTAATATACAATAAGGCATTTATCATCAATAGCAATTCTAATTATTGTTATGTTGTTAATACGTCTTCAGATGCCATTACGGATAGTTTATTTATTGGAAAGGAAGCTTCAGGAATAATGGTTGATAAAAATGCAAAGGTTTGGATATTAACAAAAGGTTCCGCTTCAAGTATACAAGTTCCTAAATTAATTAAAGTAAACCCAGTTTCTTTATTTATTGAACAAAGCCTAATATTTAATGCAATTGATAGACCATGGAGATTGTGTTTAAATAAAACCCGCGATACATTGTATTATTTAAATAAAGGAGTTTGTATGTTCCCAATTTTAAATACTCAGCTTCCTATAAGCCCTTTAATTGCTCAAGGTTCAAAAATATATTATGGTTTAGGCATAAATCCAAAAGATTATTCAATTTATGTTTCAGATGCAATTGATTATGTTCAAAAATCAAAAGTTGAGGTTTATAATACAAATGGCAGTTTTATAAAAAAATTTAATGCTGGTATAATTTCAAACGGCTTTGTTTTTGAATAACTTCATTTTGTTATATTTGATAAGTGCAAAAAACAATTCATATTATTTCTTTTGATATCCCTTTTCCAGCAAATTATGGTGGTGCAATAGATGTGTTCCATAAAATAAGATGTCTGCACAATTCCGGAATTAAAGTTATTTTGCATTGCTTTGAATATGGCGAAAGAAAACCTTCTCAAGAATTGGAAAAATTGTGCAGTAAAGTTTATTACTACAAAAGACAGACAAGCTTAATAAATCATTTTTCAGTAATACCATACAATGTTAAATCGAGAATTAGTAATGAGCTGAAACATAATTTATTAAAAGATAATTACCCTATTTTATTTGAAGTATTACACAGTTGTTATTTATTGAATGATTTTGATTTAAAACAACGTGTTAAATTATTTAGACATAGTAATATTGAACATGATTATTTTTTTGAACTCGCTAAATCAGAAAAATCATTTTTAAAAAAAATCTATTTCAATATTGAGGCACTTAAATTAAAATGGTTTGAAAAAAATATTGCAAATTCATCTGCAATATTATCTGTTTCAAAAACTGATTTGAATTATTTCAAAAATAAGTACAAAGAAACACCAAGCTATTATTTGCCTAGCTTTCACCAATATGATTCTGTATCAATAGCAAAAGGCGTTGGAGATTATATTTTATATCATGGTAATTTAGCAATATCAGAAAATTATAATGCTGCCATTTGGTTAATAGAAAATGTATTTTGTAAACTAGAATATAAAGTTATTATTGCAGGATTAAATCCACCACTTTTATTAATCAATTTAATAAGTAAGTATAATAATATTATTTTAAAACAAAATTGTTCAACTTCCGAAATGAATGATTTAATTACAAATGCGCAAATTCATTGTCTTTATACATCCCAGGAAACTGGCTTAAAATTAAAGCTATTAAATGTTTTATATTCGGGAAGACATGTTGTAGCTAATCAAAAAATGTTGGCTGGAACCGACTTGGCTGAGGCTTGTACAATTTGTAATACTTCATTAGAATATATTAATATACTAAATGTATTGATGGGTAAAAGTGTTGATGAACTATTTATATTGCAACGTAATAATATTATGGTAGAAATGAGTAATGAAAAAAAAACGGAATTACTAATTAGTTTACTGAAAGATTAATTTCCTAATTTTTTAATGCATTTCCAAATAATAATAATATCTTTTTCAATTTTGTAATCTTTAGCATATCTTAAATTGAAAATTTTTGTTTTGTCTGTTTGTAAATTATGCAGCATTATTGGAGATAATACAGACCGTTTTATTTCAGGCAATGATTTATCAACTGTTTTGCCATAGCCAACCCATGAGTAAAAACCAAAAAGCACATTAAAACAATTTACAAAAAAATGATTTTTATTTTCTTGAAGAAAAAACAAAACCGGACTCAATGCAATAATTAATATACTTGCCACAACATCCAATAAACGTTTATTTCTTTTATTGTTTGGTTTTGAAATGCTATTTACCTCAATCATATATAAATCACCAGCAGTATCAATATTGTTACTTCCAATAATAGAAAGGCTTTCAGGTGGAGCAATTTTGAAATCGACACCGCTTGACACAAGTGTTAACATACTGTTAATGATAAATTGGGAACTTAAATCTTTAGCGCAAAAAATAATTTCAGTTATTTGATGTACATTAATTATTTCGTCAATTTGATTTAGTTGGCCAATATAAAATGGATTGTGCACTCCGTTTTGTTCAGCACTTACAAATCCGATAAAGGATGAATTTACCTGGGTTTGTTTAATTAATTCATTTACCCGTTTAAACTCTTTTTCTTCACCAATAATCGCAATTCTTTTAGTTTTTAAAGCTTTTAAACTAAATGTTTTTATGTTTAATAAATGTAAAATTATTCTCAATCCAATAATGCAAATTAAAGCATCTAGAGTTCCAAATAAAATGAGTGCTCTCGAAAACCTCTTGCTTTCAGGTAAAAGGGAGTAAACAATCAAAATAATTACAGTTCCTATTAAAACACCTCTAATTATTTTTAAAATTTTTACAGGTTTATCGTATCCACCATTGAAGTAAACTGCTACTATCCAAATAATCGAATAGAGTGGAAAAGCAATGTTCAATAAATTTTGAGAATAAATATCGTTTTCTAAGTTTGAATTTTGCTGATAAATATTTTTTATAATAAACAATCCAAAAACAATTAAACAAAAATCAATAATTGGAATTGTAAATGTTTTAAAAAACCTTGTAACTAATGCTAATCCGGCTTTTAATATTATAGCGAAATGAATAAGAAAATTAAACCAAAATGCGTTTGATCCACTAAAATGTTTTTTTGAAAAAATTGCCATTGCTTTGTAGAAAATGACCACGTAATTTAAACTACTTCGTTTTGTGCTTTCTCCTTTATAATGAATAATTTGTGTTTTAGGAAAGTAGTAGTTTTTATAACCAGCTTTAGTTATGCGATAGGATAAGTCGATATCTTCTCCATACATAAAAAAAGTTTCATCCAAATTTCCAATTTTATCTAAAACTGATTTTCTAATGAGCATAAAAGCACCACTTAATACATCAACTGAATTTATTTCATTTTCGGGTAAATAGGATAAATGATATTTTCCAAATTTTTTGGACTTTGGAAAAAACTTTGCAAAGCCAAACATTTTATAAAAAGCTACTTCTGGTGTAGGAAGTCCTCTTTTTGATTCTGGTGCAAAATTCCCTTGCCCATCAAGCATTTTAACGCCAAGACCTCCAGCATCTGGAGTAGCATCCATAAAATTTATTATTTTAGTAAATGTGTCCTCTTGTACAACGGTATCTGGGTTTAAAAGCAATACATATTCGCCTTTCGCAAGTTTAATAGCTTGATTGTTTGCAACCGAAAAGCCCGTATTAATTTTATTTTCGATTAATATAGCTTCAGGAAATTTTTCTTTTATTAAGGTAGTTGATCCATCAACCGAATTGTTATCTACTACAAATATTTCAACTTTTATTCCCTCTGAAGCCTTGTAAACAGAGAATAAACATTGTTCAACAAAATGTTTTACATTATAATTTACAATTATGACAGATAGTTTAACCACGTTCAATAAACCCTAAAAGTACCAAATTATTGCGTTTATAAGCAATAATCGTAAATTTTATGTTACATAAACACGTGAAATATTAAAAAAAAGTATTAAATTCGCACTCTAATTTTTAAGTTCACTTAAAATTTTGGTCCCGTAGCTCAGCTGGATAGAGCAACAGCCTTCTAAGCTGTGGGCCATTGGTTCGAATCCAATCGGGGTCACGAGTAAGCAACGAAACCACTTGATTATCAAGTGGTTTTTTTTATTTAAATATTTTATTTAGTGCTTTATAG
>CAIYSA010000237.1 GCA_903928655.1 uncultured Bacteroidota bacterium | reverse complement strand
AAAAATTTTGTCGATAGCCATATGCCGATTAATTACGATTGGATTTTTGACCGTATTCAAAAAGGGGAGGCGGGGTATATTCGACGTTGATTATTTTAAAATTAATTTGCTTTCGTTGCAATTAATATATTGAATTGGGATATTATTCGCTGCTTGTACTTTTCTAATTTTTGGATTGCATTATAATTAGCATCACTTATTCTAGTATGTAAGTTAATTGATTCCGCTAAAATATCTTCTTTTTGTACCTTCGAAAGTTTAAGACTAAACACCCCTTTTAGTTCTTTTAAATTTTCTAACGTTTTATTAAAAATAGATTCATATAAATTGTTCTTTGATTGTATAGTGTTAAATAAAGAATTAGGTAATTTTTCCGTTTTTGCAATTTCAATTTGCGTAATTTCTGTCTGAATAATACTGTCTTTTGGAGAAGTTGTTGGTAGTGTTAATTCTGTAAAAGCAATCGTTTTATGGATTGAATTTCCGTCTGTGAAAATAATTAATTTTTTATCTAACGATTTTGCAATTATTTTGTTGATTGATTTTTGTGTACTCTTATTATTTTTAACTTCTGTTATAATCGGCTCGTTTTCAATTCTTTTTTTCGATGTAATCGTCTTATTCAGTTCTGCAATTTTTTGTTTTGACTCGAGATTATTTGGTGTAAAATTGAGATAAATTAAAACTAAAACAGAAGCTGCTACTAGGATCGAAATGATAGGTCTAATTGAAATAATTCGTCCTTTTTTTAATTTTAATTTTGCAGGAAACTGTATGTTTTTATCTGCTACTAATTTAGTTTGTTGATATAATTTAAATTCATTTTCATAACGCATATTTTCCTTTAGGAGATTTTCAAATTTCGTATGTTCAGTTGGGGTTAAAATACCTTCAATTTCTCCAATTGCTAATTTTGAAAATTCTGTTTCTAAGGAAGGAATTGCTTTGATTTTAGCTTGAATATCCGTTGGGAGAATAATTTGTTCGTCCGTGTGAAAAGTAGGGAGTAAATTATCATCCATTTTTAAATCAGGATTTTCTTGGATGAAAGTTGTAAAAATCTCTAATTCGTTTTTACTCAGAGTTCCTTCTAGGTAGTCTAAATAATATGCTTCGTAATTTTCGCGTGTTATTTTCATACTACAAACGTTTGATCTTTTAAAATTCCTTGTAATGTTTTTCGAGCTCTAAAAATATACACTTTTACTTGTGACTCGCTTAAATTGGTGATTTTTCCAATTTCATCATAATTATATCCTTCATAATCACGCAATAATATCACGGTTTTTTGAATTTCTGGTAATTGGTCTAATGCTTTATCTAGTATTTCTTTTAAATCAAATTGACTACTAGTTTCATTGAATGTGTGGTTCATTATATCTTCTTCACTAGTGTATCTTTTTTCGTAGGTTACAAAATTTCTAATCAAATTGATTGCCACAGTAAATAAATAAGATTTTCCGTTTTCAATCACAATAGTTTCATGCTTTTCCCACGTTTTTAAATACGTATTTTGAACAATATCTTGCGCATCCATCTCATTTTTAAGATGTTTTAATGCAAAACGATAAATACCATCTGCATGTTGTTCAATTAGGTTATTATATTCTGTTAATTTCAAAAAAAGTAATTTTAATTATAAGACAATTTGCTTGCTATAAAGTTACACTAAAGTATAAAATTAATTATTTTTT
>CAIYSA010000236.1 GCA_903928655.1 uncultured Bacteroidota bacterium | reverse complement strand
ATTTTTATTGTTTCATCATAAAAATAAGATTCCGAATCATCTTTAGCATAGTGTTGTACCCCATCAAACTCAATACAAATATTATGGTCATATAAATAAAAATCAAATTTTAATGGATTGGTTAATCTACAATCATTAAACATAAATTGTGTGTAAAAATTAATATCATTTTTTAATAGAAAATTCTCAATTAAAGATTCTCCTTTGCTACTATTACATTTAGGACAACCTTGTCCAATAATATGATTGCGTGGAGTTTGGTTAAATTCTCCATGATTGTTACAAATAATCGTAACTTTAGTACGATTATTTATATAGTTTACTAAACTATAATCATATCTATTATTATGAAAATTATTTGACCTTTTAATAAAATCATTGATACTACTTCTCAAAGAATTTCCTATTATATCATAATAACATTTTTTACAACTATATTTTAAGTGATCTTTAATCGACTTTTTAATATCTCCATGTTTTTTACATATTAATGTAATTTCATCATCTAGTGAATTAAATTCAAAATCAGGATATTCATAATGATTTTCGTGTTTTTTTATTAATTTTTCTATTATTTCTTCTTTTCTATATTTACTATTTTTAGTAATACATTTTATACAACCAGATCCTTTTAAATGACTTTTAGGTGTTTGTTCAAAAACTCCATGTTTTTTACAAACGATCTTTATTTTAGTTTTATTTGACTTATAATTAACTAAACTATAATCAAATCTATCAAAATGTATCATCATGGCTTCTTTTATAAACTCATCATTTGTTTTTCTAATATTTACATTTTTCTCTATCATAATTTATATATTAAAAGTTATTACCCTCCTATAAAACTTTTTTAAAAAAAATATGAAAGGGGGTAAGTTTTTTTAATATATAATTAAAAAAGAAATTTATATTATGGCAAAACAAGTAAAGGAGGTAAAAAAGTTTGAATTCTCAAAAGTTGGGAGTATTCTTGATAACATTGCAAAAAATATTCCAATTCAAATTGAAAAGGAAATTAAAGAAAAAACATTTATAACAACCGGAGTATATTTACTTGATGCCGCTTTATCTGCTAGATTATTAGGTGGTGGATTTGCCACTAATCGCATAACTTGTTTTGCGGGTGAGTCGGGTGCTGGAAAGAGCTTTCTTTGTTATTCTTGTGCTAAACAAGCACAAAAATTAGGATATTCTGTAATATATATTGATACTGAACAAGCTATCGATTTGGAGGATTTACCTAAATTTGGAATTGATAATTCATTAGAGAAATTTAGATTAATCAGATCTAATAAAGTGGAAGATATAAATATGACACTATCACAATTAATTGATGAACTTAAAGAACAAAAAATGGCAGGATTTGAATTACCAAAACTAATGATTGTTTTAGATTCATTGGGACAAATGGCGAGTAATAAAGAAAAAAATGATTTATTAAAAGGAGATATAAAGGCAGATTTCACTAAAGCTAAAGCATTAGGATCTATGTTCAGATCTATTAATACTGATTTAGGATATTTGGATATACCATTTTTATGTGCGAATCATACATACTTGACAATGGATCTTTATCCCGCCGAAAAATTAAAAGGTGGTAATGGATTGCTATATAGTGCGTCAGTAATTGGATTTATGAGCAAATCGAAATTAAAAACTGGTGAAGAGGATGATATGGATTTAGGATCTTCAGGTATTTCGGTTTTATTTAAAACAGCTAAAAATCGTATGGCGAGACCAAAGAAAATACGATTCGATATATCTTTTGCGAATGGTATGAATCCTTATACTGGTTTAGATGCTTTCTGTCGTCCAGAGTTTATGGATCAAATCGGCATCGCTAAAGGTAAAATGGAGGTTGATAAAAAGACTGGTGAAATGACATTCACTCCTGGTGGTCTTAGATGGTATATCTCTCACTTAAATAAATCAGTAACAACTAAACAATTATTCACACCTGAAATATTCACACAGGATGTTTTAGAAAGAATGGCGCCAATTGTTAATGATTATTTCCGTTTCAAATCTTTGGATGAAATTGAAGAAGTTGAAAATGAATTCAATAAGATTGTTGGTGACGATGATGAAGATGATAATGATGGATATGTAGATAGTGATGCTGCAGATCTTTTTGAATAATAAAGTCGAAGGGTACTTAACTCTAAAAAATAAAATAAAATAACATGTCAAAACAAGAAGTTTACGAACAATTAAAAGGATTATGGGAAAGCTTTGAAGCAGCTCATAACGGTAAATTCAAAAAAAATGCTGGTGATGCAAGAAAATTCATCGGTGAGATTAAAAAATTGGCTACTCCTTACAGATCTGCATCTGTTGAAGAAGAAAAAGCAGCTAAGTAATAAACATATTGAATTATTATTCATATAATAAATATGTTTTCCTTGTTGTCATAAAACAAGGTGGTGGAGTCTGAAATATTTTAATAAGAAGGCCCAAAACCCTCTCAAATTTTTGAGAGGGTATTTTTCAATATAAT
>CAIYSA010000235.1 GCA_903928655.1 uncultured Bacteroidota bacterium | reverse complement strand
CATTTTAAAAAAGGTGCAATTATACAAGAAATTGGACATACTTGTAAAACAATATATTTTGTAGAAAATGGATGTGTTCGCATATACTATTTTAAAGAAGATATTGATATTACCGAAAGCTTTGAATTTGAAAATGCTTTTGTTGCAAGAGCCGAAAGTCTGTTTACAGGAAAACCTTCATTAAAAGCCATTCAAGCAATAGAAGACACAACACTAATTGGTATTGATTCAACTAAATTATTTCAGCTATTTGATTCGTTTCCAGATTTAGAAAGATTGTTTCGTAAAATAATTGAAACATCTTATGTCGAAACAGTTAACAGAATTGAAAGTTTACAATTTAATACCGCTGAAGAGCGATACTTTAATTTATTAAAAAATCATAAAAACATTTTGAAACGAATTCCTTTAAAATTTATAGCATCATACTTAGGAATTACACCTGTTAGCTTAAGTAGAATTCGGGCTATAAAATAATTACTTATCATATGTAAAGTGTTTTAGAATCTATCGACTGTAATTTTGTTTTACAAATTATAGTTATGGAAACAATTAAACTTGGACTTAAAGAAAACTGGAAACAATTCACTCTTTTAGTAATCATCAATGCCTTTGTTGGCGGAATGGTTGGATTAGAAAGAGCCATACTTCCACAAATTGCAGAAAACGAATTTCATATCGCAGCTAAAACTGCCATTCTTTCATTCATCATTGTATTTGGAATTGTAAAAGCAATAACAAACTATTTTACAGGATCATTAGCCAACAAATTTGGCAGAAAAAATTTATTGACTATTGGATGGTTATTTGCTATTCCTGTTCCCTTCATATTGATGTATGCACCAAATTGGAATTGGATTATAGCAGCAAATATTTTATTAGGAATAAATCAAGGTTTAACTTGGAGTAGTACCGTTGTGATGAAAATTGATTTGGTTGGGGAAAAACAACGAGGTTTTGCAATGGGATTAAATGAATTTGCAGGCTATTTATCAGTTGCTATTGTTGCATTTTTTACAGGATGGATTGCAGGTAAATACGGGTTAAGACCTTATCCCTTTTATATTGGAATTATACTTTCAGGGCTTGGTTTATTTGGAAGTTGGTTCTTTATAAAAGACACCAAGCATCATGTAGCTAAAGAAAATAATACAAGCACAGTTCCATTATTAAAAAATATATTTTGGGATACAACTTGGAAAAATAAAAATTTGGGTTCCGTTACACAAGCTGGATTAATTAATAATTTAAATGATGGAATGGTTTGGGGCATCTTCCCTATTCTATTAATACAAAAGCATTTTACAATTGAGCAAATTGGAATTATAACCGCTACCTATCCTGCAGTTTGGGGATTAGGACAATTGGTAACAGGTAAAATGGCAGATTATTTTTGCAAAAAAGACATGCTTTTTACTGGTATGTTTTTACAAGGTATTGTATTATTAGCAATGCCTTGGGCAGAAACGATGTTACATTATATTATTCTTTCTGTTATTTTGGGATGGGGAACAGCCATGGTTTATCCAACATTTTTAGCAACAGTTGCCGAAAACACAAACCCTTTGGATAGAGCTAAAAGCTTAGGTATATTTAGATTATGGAGAGATTTAGGATATGCCATTGGTGCTATATTAACTGGAATTATTGCTGATACTTTAGGGATAAATGCATCCATTATTGTAATTGGATTATTAACTGTTGCTTCATCATTCATCATTAAATACCGTATGAAATGTAGAACTGATAATTCCAAAAAATTATGGAATTGGTTTAAACCCAAACAAAAATTGAAAAGTGAAATTGTAAATCCACAATTATCATTCACTTAGAAAATTCTGAAAAAAATTGATTAAGAATAAGTAATTTATTTACTACGATTATGACTATTATCATAATTGAAGGAAACATT
>CAIYSA010000234.1 GCA_903928655.1 uncultured Bacteroidota bacterium | reverse complement strand
TAATAAATGCCTATCAAAAAAGTCTTAATAATTACTTATTATTGGCCCCCAACTGGTGGCGCTGGCGTTCAGCGTTGGTTAAAATTTAGCAAATATTTTCGTCAGTTAAATTGGGAGCCAGTTATTTATACTCCCTCAAACCCTGACTTTCCAATTAATGACCCTACTCTTTTAAAGGATGTACTTCCTAATCTTGAGATTTTAAGAACTCAGATTAATGAGCCTTACGATGTATATCGAAAAATTATGGGCAAGAAAAAAACAGAAACCGTTAATCAAGGTTTTTTATCGGAAGGAAAAGAAAACAAACTTTTACAAAAAATAATGATATGGGTGAGAGGTAATTTTTTTATTCCAGATGCCCGAAAGTTTTGGATTAAGCCTTCAGTAAATTATTTATCTGATTATTTGAAGGAGAATAAAATTGATGCTATAATAAGCACAGGTCCGCCACATAGTATGCACTTGATAGCACTGGGTTTAAAACAAAAATTTAATATTCCATGGATTGCTGATTTTAGAGATCCGTGGACACAAATAGATTTTTACAATCAATTACAATTAACTAAACTAGCGGATAAAAAACATAAAAAATTAGAGAAATTAGTTTTACAAACCGCTAATAAAGTAGTAACTGTAAGCGGCCATTGGGCAAATGATTTAAATATATTATGCAACCGAAATGTTGATGTTATTACAAATGGTTTTGATGCTGATGATTTTATAAAAAATGATAATGAACCATTATTAGATGGCTTTTTATTACACCACATTGGCGCATTAAATAAAGATAGAAATCCTCATACCCTTTGGAAAGTGCTTGGGGATTTGTGTAAAGAAAATATAGAATTTAAAACCGATTTAAAACTGAAATTTACAGGTAAAACAGATGTTGCAGTTTTTGAAAGTTTAAAACAAAATGGTATTTTCGAAAACTCTGAAAAGACTGATTACATGGCTCATTCGAAAGTTGTAAAACTATTAAATATATCTCCAATACTATTATTGCCATTAAATGATACACCAAACGTATTAGGTATTGTGCCTGGTAAATTATTTGAATACTTAGCGGCTAAACGTCCAATTTTTGCTATAGGAAATGAATTAGGCGATTCTGCAAAAATAATTAAAGATTCAAATGCAGGAACAATGGTTGGATTTAAGGATGAAGGAAATACTAAGAAACACGTTTTAGAATTATATCTTCAATTCAAACAAAACACACTGCAAATTAATTCTTCATCTATAGAAAAATATTCACGAAAAAGTTGCGCAGAAAGCTTCACTAATTTATTAAATGAAATTACTACTTAAGAAATAATATTTTTAAAGCCCCGTATATTTCTTAAAAATCTTAATTGCAACCGCTAATAATATAATCCCGAATACTTTTTTAAGAATTGCTATTCCTCCAACCCCAAGTATTCGTTCTAGTCTATCCAAGTTTTTTAAAACTACAAAAACAATGATGACGTTTAAAAATATTGCAATAATAATAGACAATAAATTATATTCAGCTCTTATTGAAAGCAAAGTAGTTAATGTTCCTGTTCCTGCAATTAAAGGAAAAGCTAAGGGAATAACAGACGCAGTTGCTGGCATTGTTTCTTTAGAAATTTGAATTCCTAAAATCATTTCCATAGCAACAATAAAAATCAAAATAGAACCCGCAATAGCAAAATCACCAATGGTTATTCCTATAATTTCTAAAATCGAATTTCCGACAAATAAAAAAACTAACATGATTCCAAGTGAAACAATGGAGGCTTTTAGCACATCTATTCCACCTGTCTTTTGCTTTAATCCAATAATAACTGGGATTGAACCAATAATATCAATTACTGCAAACAATACCATTGTAACTTTTAAAATTTCTATAAAATCGAATTTCAAATCCATATTTTTTTTGCAAATGTAGGCTAAATTTTGTTACTTTTGAGTATGCATAAATTACACATTATTATTTTTACAGCATTTTTTATAAGTGCTTGTACTCAGATAAATTCAAATTCAGAAAAGGCTATAATTCAAGGAGGCGACACTATTGCGGATATTGATGTGTCACTATCAAAATTTGATGCTATTGAAGAATTAGCTGCTATTGAAGATCCAAAAGAAAACAAAATAACGTTTAAAGCAAGTGGCATTGAACCTGGTTGGTTTGCTGAATTTTATGACAACAAACTGCGTTTAGTTGTAGAATATGGCAAAGACAGTGTTATCCTTAATCAGGAATTTACTGATTTAAAAAATGAGAAAGGATTTACATTTACAAATGTAGTTAAATTTCATAACCAACAAACAAATTTAAAATTTTCTATTGTTAATAAGCCTTGTGTTAATCCCGGAAATGGCAATAAAGAAGATAGAGTTGTAACGGTTGAATTAAACAAAAAGATTTACAAAGGCTGTGGTTATTTTATTAAATAAACTAGATTTATAATACAATACTTCATTAAAAAAACTTACTTCAAAGCTTCAATTAATTTTTCTGCTAATTCCACTCCAATTCTTTCTTGTGCTTCATTAGTAGCAGCACCTATGTGTGGGGTTAAAGAAATTTTAGAATGTTTTAATAATTCTTCGTTTGGAGTTGGTTCGTTTTCGAATACATCTAAACAAGCATGTGAAATTTTTCCAGAATTTAATCCAGATAATAAATCTGCTTCATCAATTACCCCACCACGAGACGCATTAATTAAAATAACACCATTTTTCATTTGACTTATTTCTTTTTCTGTTATCATTTTTCCACCAGGTACATGCAAAGAAATCACATCTGATTGTGAAATTAATTCATCTAATGTTACCGTGCTAATTTTTACATCTACCCCATTTGTTCCATGAATATCTAATTTTAAAACTGCCTCTTTTACAAACGGATCATATGCTAAAACTTTCATACCACAACCCAAAGCAATTTTAGCAGTAAATTGGCCAATACGTCCAAATCCAATAATACCAATGGTTTTATCCCTTAATTCAATTCCTTTGGAGTAATTTTTCTTTAAGTCATTAAATTTTGTGTTGCCAATAGTTGGCATGTTGCGATTACTCTCATATAAAAAACGAACCGCATTAAATAAATGAGCAAAAACTAATTCAGCAACAGAATTACTTGAAGCCGCTGGTGTATTAATAACTTGTAAACCTTTTGAACGGGCATATTCTACATCAATATTATCCATTCCTACACCACCTCTACCAATTACTTTTAAATTCGGGCAAGAATCAATCAGTTCTTTTCTAACTTTGGTTGCACTTCTAACGGTTAATGCGACATAGCCTTTTTCATTTAACTCTCCTGCTAAATTTTCTTGTGCTACGTTTTCAGTTATTACTGTAAAACCCGCCTTCTCTAAAATGCTTTTTCCGATTGCATCTATGCCATCATTGGCTAAAATTAATTTACTCATAATTATTATTTTGTTTTTTAAAATTTCCCTGAAAGTCCCGCTTGAACTAACGGTCCACCAATACCAGCTTCAACACATACTGCTATATTTTCAATAAAGTAATAGCGTAAACCTATTCCAAGTCTAAAAGCTACGGGTAAAATATTTAAAAATGAATTATTAAGATCATCTACGCTAACCTGATCATTAGGATTATTTGAGGATACTAATGAATTTTTATATCCTATTCCACCAGTTGCATAAGGATCTAAATATTTTGAAGTAGCAAAATGGATGTTAATTTTAGCTAACATTCTCTGCTTAATTATTTTTGCTGTAAAATCATTTGTAACATTTGTAGATACTCCATTTTGATATACAGCATTTGTTTCAGAGTATTTCGCAACCGATGATGCATAAGTATAATCAATACCTAATCCAATTGTATTATTCAACATGTATTCAAATTTACCACCTAAATGATTGAGATTTGTAACTTGTACATTATCATAGTTATTAGCAATTTCTTTAATATATGATCCAAATAAATATGGATAACCATAGTAAGCATCCAAAATAAATTTTCCCTTTTTTACACATTTCTCATCCTCTATATTGTTTTCCTGAGCTCTGGTAACACTATTAGAAAATATTAATAATACTATTACGATTGTTATTTTTTTTCTCATGATTATGCTTTATTTATTTTAATTGATTAATTATTGCTTCAATACTCATTCCGTCTGCCTCGGCTTTGTAGTTACGAATTATCCGATGCCTTAAAATTGAATTTGCTACGGCTTTTACATCTTCAATATCTGGACTATATTTTCCATTAATAGCAGCGTGACATTTTGCACCTAAAACCAAAAACTGCGAAGCTCTTGGTCCAGCACCCCAAGCCAAATATTTTTTTGAAACTTCAGAACTAAATTCAGAATTTAATCTTGTCTTATTTACCAATTTCACTGCATATTCCAAAACATTTTCAGCAACAGGTATTTTACGAATTAAATTTTGGAAAAAAATTATCTCTTCCGCAGAAATGATTTTATTAAGTTCAACTTTTCTATCAGTTGTCGTGTTTTTCACAACATCTAATTCCTCTGCAAAACTAGGATAATCTAACCAAATATTAAACATAAAACGGTCTAATTGCGCTTCAGGTAAAGGGTAAGTACCTTCTTGTTCGATAGGATTTTGAGTTGCTAAAACAAAAAAAGGATTTCCTAATTCATATTTCTTACCAGCAGTTGTAACACAACGTTCTTGCATAGCTTCAAGCAAAGCAGCCTGTGTTTTCGGCGGTGTTCTATTAATTTCATCAGCTAAAACAATATTAGCAAACAAAGGACCTTTAATAAATTTAAAATTACGGTGTTCATCTAATATTTCAGAACCAACAATATCGCTTGGCATTAAATCAGGGGTAAATTGTATACGACTGAAAGTTAAGCCTAATACATCCGAAATAGTATTTACTAATAATGTTTTTGCTAAGCCTGGCACACCAACCAATAAACAATGCCCTTTACAGAAGATAGAAATCAATACATTTTTTATGGTATCATGCTGCCCAACAATTACTTTTCCTATTTCTGTATTGAGTTCTTTGTATTTTAAAACAAATGCATCAATGGCTTCAACGTCGTTTTTATAGTTCATTGTTTTTTTTCCTAAAAATACAATTTTAGTTTTGTTGTTTAACAGTTTTTTTTTATTTTAATTTATTGAAAAAACATTAAAAGAAATAGCTAATAATAAATATTTTTTTAACAAAACAGGTATTTCTTTAAATAACAAAAGGTAACCAATGGCTACCTTTTGTGTAATGTTTTTAGTAATAAATTAATTATGCTTCTGGCGCAGATTCTTCAGTAGTACCTTCTACCTCATTTGTACCATCTACTTTAGAAGTTACATCTTTTTTAGTAGATTTACCACGACGAGTTGTTTTAGCTTTTTCAACTTTAGCAACTTTTCCGTTAGAGTAAATTTCATTAAAATCAACTAATTCAATTAAAGCCATTTCAGCAGCATCACCTTGTCTGTTTCCAGTTTTAATGATACGAGTGTAACCACCATTTCTTTCAGCAACTTTAACAGAAACTTCTTTATATAATAAGGCAACTATTTCTTTGCTTTTTAAGTAGCTAAATACTGTTCTACGACTATGAGTAGAATCATTTTTACTTCTGTTAATGATTGGTTCAACATAAGTTCTTAAAGCTTTAGCCTTAGCTAAAGTTGTAAAAATACGTTTGTGCTCAATTAATGAACAAGCCATGTTGCTCATTAATGCCTTACGGTGTGAAGCTGTTCTACCTAAATTGTTTATTTTATCTCCGTGTCTCATTTTTTTTTATTTATTGAATTTGTGAATTATTGAATTAATGAATTTAAGTCTCTAAATCACAAATTCTTTATTTCTCTTATTCTATTAATCTTTATCTAATTTATACTTTACTACGTTCATTCCAAATTGTAATCCTTTTGTTGAAACTAGATCTTCTAATTCAGTTAAAGATTTTTTTCCAAAGTTACGGAATTTCAAAAGGTCGTTTTTGTTGAAAGAAACTAGTTCACCTAAAGTTTCTACATCAGCTGCTTTTAAACAATTTAATGCACGAACAGATAAATCCATATCAACTAACTTAGTTTTTAATAATTGACGCATGTGTAAAGATGTTTCGTCAAATTCTTCTTCAGATTTTTTATCTTCAGAATCTAAAGTTATTTTCTCGTCAGAGAATAACATGAAATGGTAAATTAAAATTTTAGCAGCTTCCTTCAAAGCTTCTTTCGGATGTATTGAACCATCTGAAACTATGTCTAAAATTAATTTTTCATAATCCGTTTTTTGCTCAACACGATAGTTTTCTATTGTGTATTTCACGTTTTTTATTGGCGTATAAATTGAGTCAATAAAAATTGTTCCTTGAGGTGCAGAATTTGTTTTGTTCTCTTCTGCAGGAACATATCCACGACCTTTGTCGATTGTTAATTCAATCTTCAATTTAACACTTGATTCACAGTTAAAAATAACTAAATCAGGATTTAATATTTGAAAACCATTTGCAAATTTTCCAATCTCACCTGCAGTAAAAGTTTCGTTTCCAGCAAAGTGAATAACTACTTTTTCAGCATCATGATTATCTAATTGCTTTTTAAAACGAACTTGTTTTAAATTTAATATGATTTCAGTTACATCTTCAACAACACCTTTAATAGTGGAAAATTCATGATCAACACCTTCAATTTTCACGCTAGTAATTGCATGACCTTCTAAAGAAGAAAGCATGATACGACGTAAAGAGTTACCTATGGTGATACCGAAGCCTGGTTCTAACGGACGAAATTCAAATTGTCCTTCAGTTTCAGTAGAGTTAATCATAACAACCTTATCGGGTTTTACGAAATTTAATATTGCCATTTTATTATTTTATATTAGGTTAATTAAAAAACTAAATTTTATAATAACTAAGTTATTATTTAGAATAAAGTTCAACGATTAATTGTTCTTTAATGTTTTCAGGTATTTGAGAACGTTCAGGAACAGAAAGAAATTTTCCGGAAAAAGTTGATTTATCAAAATCTAACCAAGAATATTTATTAACGTGTCCTGATAATGCAAGTGTAACTACTTCTAATGATTGAGATTTCTCACGAACTCCAACAACATCACCTGGTTTAAGATTATAAGAAGGAATATTAACACCGCTACCATTTACTGTAATGTGAGCGTGACTAACTAATTGACGAGAAGCACGACGAGAAGGAGCAATACCTAAACGGTAAACTACGTTATCTAAACGAGATTCAATTAACTGTAATAAAACCTCACCAGTAATACCATGTGCACGAGCAGCTCTATCAAATGTTAAAGCAAACTGTTTTTCTAAAATACCATAAGTATATTTAGCTTTTTGTTTTTCCATTAACTGGATAGCGTACTCAGATTTTTTACCTTTTTTCTTAGTATTACCGTGTTGTCCAGGAGGATAATTCTTTTTTTCTAATGCTTTATCTGGACCAAAAATTGGTTCTCTGAACTTTCTTGCAATCTTTGATTTGGGACCTGTATATCTTGCCATTTCTATTTATTAATTTCTATTATTTACAATTTTTATTTATGCGTCAATTTAATCTATAAAATAAAGATTAACAACGACGACGTTTTGGAGGACGACAACCATTGTGTGGCATAGGAGTAATATCAACTATTTCAGTAACTTCAATACCTGAAGTAGAAATTGTTCTAATTGCTGATTCACGTCCTGCACCAGGTCCTTTAACATAAACTTTTACTTTACGTAATCCTAAATCAGCAGCTACTTTAGAGCAATCTGCTGCTGCTAATTGAGCAGCATAAGGAGTGTTTTTCTTTGAACCACGGAATCCCATTTTACCAGCACTTGACCAAGAAATAACTTGACCAGCATTGTTGGTTAATGAAATAATGATGTTGTTGAATGTAGCGTTTAAGTGAGCTTCTCCAACTGCCTCTACCTTTACTACTCTTTTTTTCGCTTTAGCTTTTGAAGCTGCTACTGCTGATGATTGTTTAGCCATTTTAATTAAATGCTTGTTTATTTATTACTTAGTAACTTTTTTCTTGTTTGCAACTGTCTTACGCTTACCTTTACGAGTACGTGCATTAGTTTTTGTACGTTGTCCGCGAACTGGTAAACCCAAACGGTGACGAATGCCACGCTGAGATCCAATATCAGTTAAACGCTTAATATGTAAAGCAACTTCTGAACGAAGTCCACCTTCTACCTTAAAATTGTCGTTAACAATTTTACGAATAGCATTTTGCTCATCATCATTCCATTCATTAACTTTTTTATTAAAGTCAATATTAGCTTCTGTTAAGATGCGTTGAGCTCTGCTACGTCCAATACCAAAAATGTAGGTTAATCCTATTTCTCCTCTTTTATTTTTTGGTAAATCTATTCCTGCAATACGTGCCATTATTTATATACTTGGTTTTAAAGTTCGCGAAAATACGCAATTTATTTTTGTCTTTGTTTAAATTTTGGGTTTTTTTTGTTTATTAT
>CAIYSA010000233.1 GCA_903928655.1 uncultured Bacteroidota bacterium | reverse complement strand
TTTTGATTTTGTTTTTAGGAAATATGAGAGCTGGTTTTTTAGTGGCTTCCGTTATTCCTTTAGCGATGTTATTTGCAGTAATATTGATGAACATTTTTGGAGTAATTGGAAACCTTATGAGTTTAGGTGCTTTAGATTTTGGGTTAATTGTAGATGGTTCAGTTTTTATTGTAGAAGCAGTTTTGCATCAACTCACACATAGTAAACATTTCAGTAACACAAATTTGCTATCTCAAAAACAAATGGATAACGAAGTTTCTGGAGCTTCAAAAAAAATGGCGAGAAGTGTTGTATTTGGACAAATAATTATTTTAATTGTTTATCTACCAACGTTTGCACTTCGTGGCATTGAAGGAAAAATGTTTATACCAATGGCACAAACAGTTGCCTTTGCATTATTAGGTGCTTTCGTACTTTCCATTACTTATATACCAATGATGAGTTCGTTGTTAATGAGTAAAAAGTTGTCGCATAAAAAAACAATTTCTGATAAGATGATGGAGTTTTTTGAACGTCATTATCAAAAATCACTAACCAATGTTTTAAATTTCCCTAAAACAATTATAATTTCAGCGGTTTCATTATTTGTAATTTCTATTTATGTTTTATCAAATATGGGTGGCGAATTTATCCCAGCGTTAGAAGAAGGCGATTTTGCTGTTGAAACTCGTGTATTAACTGGTAGTAATCTAAATACAACAATTGAAAATACCCAAAAAGCTGCGCGTATTCTAAAATCTAAGTTCCCAGAAGTTCAGCAAGTTGTAACTAAAATTGGAAGTGGCGAAATTCCTACAGATCCAATGCCAATGGATGCCGCAGATATGATGGTAATTTTAAAAGATAAAAAAGAATGGACATCTGCCGAAAATTTCCCTGAATTATCTGAAAAAATGAGTTCAGCCCTTGCTGAAATCCCTGGTTTAACAACTAGTTTTCAGTTTCCAGTTCAAATGCGTTTTAATGAATTAATGACTGGTGCAAAGCAAGATGTGGTATGTAAAATTTTTGGCGAAAACATGGATACTTTATCTTATTATGCTGAAAAACTTGGTAAATTATCATCAGCCGTTGATGGAACAAAAAATTTATATGTTGAGCCTGTTAGTGGTATGCCTCAAATTATAATTGAATATAATCGAGCTGCAATTGCACAATATGGATTAGATATAAATACCATTAATCGCATTGTTAATACTGGTTTAGCAGGTCAATCAGCAGGTTTTGTTTTTGAAGGAGAAAAACGATTTGATATGGTTGTTAGATTAGATGGCAATCAACGACAAAATATCGAAGATGTGAAAAATCTTTTAATCCCAACTTTAATGGGTTCGCAAATTCCTTTATATCAACTAGCAAAAGTTGAAATGAAACAAGGCCCAAATCAAATTCAAAGAGAAGACGCAAAACGGAGAATTGTTGTTGGATTTAATGTTAGGGGACGTGATGTACAATCTATTGTTGAAGAATTACAAGGCAAAGTTGAAAAAAACATAAAATTACCTTCAGGATATTATATAACTTATGGTGGAGCATTTGAAAATCTTAATGCTGCAAAAGCTAGATTAAGTGTAACTGTTCCAATTTCGCTATTATTAATTTTCCTTTTATTATATTTTTCCTTTGGCTCAATAAAACAAGGCTTATTAATTTATTCAGCTATCCCATTATCTGCAGTAGGAGGAATTTTTGCACTTGCAGTTAGAGAAATGCCATTTAGTATTTCTGCTGGGGTTGGTTTTATTGC
>CAIYSA010000232.1 GCA_903928655.1 uncultured Bacteroidota bacterium | reverse complement strand
TCATGCGTGATGCAGGTATTCGCCAAACTTTCTTTTCAAAATTAAATTCATTCCATTCTGCAAGTAGCAATTCATTTTTTCTAACGAACGTCAAAGCTAATAGTTGCAATGCATAACGTGTCACAACTTCACGCTCACTTACGTAGCTATTGATGTCTTGCATAAGTTTAGGTAACTCTTCTGCTGTTACTGCGTTTTGATGTTTAATTGTGTGTGTATGCAATACAATGTCTAAACCAACTGTAATATCATGCTTACAAGCACCAATTACAATTGCATAATGCCAAATCTGTCTAATATTACCTAATATACGATGTGCTTCACAATGTGCACCACGTTCGTCAATCTTTTGTAACACAGCAACTAATTCTTGTTTTGTAATGCGATTAATTTGTTTTGTACCAATAAAAGCATGTACGTTCTTATGCAACTGTCGTTCAACTTCACGTGTATGTGTTGGCGACCATCTTGCAGACTTTCTTTGTAACCATTGTGCAGTGATGTGTTGAAATAATAAATTAGGATCTACATCTTCAACCTTTTTAATAAGTTTCAGATTGTAAGTTGTAAGATGTTTTTTGTTTTTGTATTTAAGTACTAATACTTGCTCATATAATTCTTTCGCAAATTTAATTGCTCTATACTTTTCTTTTGTTTTACTACTGCGACGATATGTAACACCTTTATCCCAATATACAGCTTGCCAGTATGGTGAAGCGTTATTTAGGTAGATGCGAAGTTTTGGATATTTTGTGATGCGTGTAAGTGTGCCTTTTATTACAGCAGTCTTATGTCGTTCTTGTATATTCATTAAGCAATTTTATTGTCGACTACTGTAAGTGAGCAATAAAAAAGTAGTCAGAAACTCATTTGACTATATTAGTATTTTTAACAGCACAAAAACCTGCATTTCAAAAAACCGTTACTTTAAGTAACACTCTTTAGTTTATTCAATCTTTGCTGTGTCTGTTGTATCGCAACACGCTTCTTTTCGTTCTTATACGTCTGCTTTGCATTGTCAGCACTGCGCTTTAGTGCATCAACACGTAGTTGCTGTGGTGTTTTATTTTCAATTTCTTTTAGTCGCATATTATTTCACTTGTAGCACACTAATCACATTAGAAGCACCAAACATCTTTGATAATAACAAACGTGCGTTGAAGACGTTATCTGCTTGTATTAGCGTTGTAACTAAAGTACTTGTCACACGCACTTGTGCTTTATAGGTATGCATAAAGTATTTAGCAATAACTAATAAAACCTATAAAAAAATTACCTATCATTTAGTTTGCATAAATACTTATATGCAAAACTTAAACAAACAACACTTAAAAGATGAACAATTAGCTAACAATTGGTTAAAAGAGAATGGCATTACAAATAGGCTGTTTAATGAAGTGCAGGGTTTTCAACTGCAAGCCTATAAAACAGCAACTAATATACTTAAACACAACGTTAATCTACTTAAAACAAATGAACATGAACTATTAACAAGTTATTGCGAAGCAATGCTGAATAGCCGTCAGCGAAACAGTATTACTAAACGCAATACATATCAAATATTTAACATAGGCACGCGAATAAACAGACAATTATTTAAGCAATACAGAAAAATCAAATAATATTAGGCAGAACCTACAGATAAGCAACTGTAGCAAATCAAAGTGCAAAAACGCGGATTGGAATATAACGGCTAATGCATCCGCACTTAGCTATAGCACTGCTGTAAAAGGGCATAGCATAATAAGTAAGCCGCGAAGTTTCTTAACGTATGGTTAAGTTGT
>CAIYSA010000231.1 GCA_903928655.1 uncultured Bacteroidota bacterium | reverse complement strand
TATTGAGGCAAGTAAACAATTGGTTATCGAATTAGGGATTTCAGAAAAAGTATTATGGTTACCTTTAATAGAGCGAAAAAATGTAATGGTTTGGTTATCAATTGCTGATATGGGAATTGGTGAAGTTGGTAATTCTTGGCTTTCATATGGCTCTGTTTATGAAATCTTATGTTCTAAAAAACCATATTTAGGCTATAGAAATGATGAGGATTTTACTGCGCATTATACAGAACTTTATCCTATGGTATCGGCAAATACGGTTGAATTAATCCTTAACGCATTTAATGATTTAAAAAATAATCCTACTAAGTATAAGGAAATGGGACAAAAAGGATTTGAATGGTTTATGAAATATGCAATTGAAAGACCCATAAATGAAATAATAAAACAAATTGAAGCTAAGAGTCTTTAAATTGAATCTTTTGTTTTTATATAGTAATAAGCATTGAAGAAATAAATTTGAATGTGAAGCAATATTTTTTTCAGCTTACGGGTTTAAGAGCTATTGCAGCTTATATGGTTTTCTTGACTCATGTTATACCGGATAAAGATTTTGCAAAAAATAATTTTGCTGAAAATATCTGTTCCATTGGATATTTGGGAGTTAGTATTTTTTTTGTTTTGAGTGGTTTTTTAATTTCTTATCGGTATATGGACGATTTTAAGTTTTCATTAAGTTGGTTAAAAACCTATATGGTAAACAGAATAGCCAGAATATACCCAATGTATTTTATTTTAACAGTAGCTACATTTTTTTATAATGATTATTTTCATGTGTTTAAAATGGATCCAATTATTTTTTTCACTAACCTAACTTTTTTAAGAGGCTACTTTGATGATTTTCTTTTCACTGGAATTTCCCAAGGCTGGTCTTTAACGGTTGAAGAAACGTTTTATCTCATAGCGCCACTTTTATTTTTGATACTATTCAAAAAAAATAGGTTGATTATTTTAAGTGTTTCCTTTATATTACTTGGTGTTTTATTAGTATTCGTCGGTAAACAGTTTGATTTTTATCATTTTATGGGTAATTATAAATTTATGTTTTACTTTACGTTTTTTGGGAGATGCATCGAATTTTTTATTGGAATAAAGATCGCACTATTTTTAAAAAAACAGGAAGATCATCATTTACAATCAGAAAATAATTATAAGAATACAATTTTTGGTTTGCTTACCATGTTATTTGTAATTGTATTATTGGCTATTCTAAAAGGTTATTTTCAGGAAAGTTATCTATTAAGTGGATTTATTCTTTTGTTAAATAATTTAGTATTTCCATTAGCGGTTTATTTTTTCATGAAAGGTCTGTTAACCGAATCATCATATATAAAAGACTTTTTGTCAACTAAAATAATGGTTGTGCTTGGTAAAAGTTCGTATGTTTTTTATTTGATTCACATTGGCTTTATATCATATTTTATAAGTGATCATTTTGGTTTAAATACATTTGCATTATTTATTGTTTTAAATACTATTTCTATTTTGTTTTATTATTTTTTAGAAAGTCCTTTAAATAATTTAATAAGGAAACTGGCAGTTAAAAAAAGCGCAATTACTTAATGTCCAGTTTATTTTTATATACCAATGCCTTTCCCTGCGATAAAGCTTTAGAGCATTATATCGAACACGAAATGCCTTTTTTATCTAAAAGCTTTGATAAAATTTATATTTTCCCTGGAGATTTTAGTCCTATTAAAATTCCTGTTCCTCAAAATGTTTCGGTAGTAAATATTTATGATGCTGCTTATTATAAGTCATCTGCATTGAGGTTAATTTTGGCCTTGCCCTATTTAATAAAAGTATTATGCATTGAGTTTTTTAATACAAAGATTAATAAAGGCTTATGGTTAAAAAAAATAAAATCATCATTCGTTGGTTTATATAATGCCTATGAATGTGCTAATGCTACAAAAGAATTTTTAAGAGTCAAACAATTAAAAGCTGAACAGGTTTGTTTTTACAGTTATTGGTTATATCATCCTGCCTTATTTTTAGCTATTTTAAAAGATAAAAATATAATTCCATCTTTTGCAAGCAGAGGCCATCAAGCTGAGGTTTACGATTATGCTTACCCTGAAAAAAATGTATTTAAATATTTTAAATTATTACAGGTTAGTAAGGTGTTTTTAATTTCTGAACATGCAAAAAAATATTTGATTACCGCTTACCCAAAATTTAAACATAAATTTGAAGTGGCTTATTTAGGGGTGAAAAATAATGGTGTCAATCCTAGTGCATCAAACAACCAGGTTTTTACAATTGTTTCCTGCTCTAAATTTGCACCTCACAAGCGTATTCATTTAATTCCTGAAATGTTAAAGGAATTAAAATTTAAAACCCGTTGGGTACATTTAGGATTTATACCAAATGAAATTATTGATGAGTATAAGGCTGTTTTAAAACAAAGCAATGTAGTGCTAGAAACTCAGTTTTTAGGAGATTTAGCAAACCATGATGTTTTAGAGTTTTATAAAAATAATCATATCGATGTTTTTATTAATGTGAGTTTAATTGAAGGTTTGTCGGTTGCTTTGATGGAAGCTTGTAGTTATGGCATTACATTATTGGCTACAGACATCAATGGAACTGCTGAAATTGTAAATGAAGATAGTGGTTATTTATTACCATTAAATTTTAAAATTTCTGATGCTGTTAGTATTTTAAATAATATCCATTCAGATAGTCGTTATCAAAAAAGGGAAGAGTCTCGTCATATGTTTTTAGAAAGATTTGATTCTGATAAAAATTTCACTCAATTTATTCGTAATATAAAAGCAATACATTAGTGAAAGTATTAATTATACCAGCTTGGTACTCTAGTACAAAAGATGTTGCAAGTTTTATTATTGATCAAACTCAGGTTGTAATAAAAAAAGGAGTAGAAGTAGTTGTACTTATTGTTGTTATAAAAACCAAGAAGCAGTTTTTTACCGAGGTTTTTAAAAAACCTGTAAACATCGTTATTGAAAATAATATTACTTACCTGCAACTAAATTATTTTTCTTTGTTTCCATTTCATTTTTTTAAACTATTTCATTTGCAATTAAATAGAATAAATGCAATGGTTTTAAAAATGATAAAAAAATATCAGCAAGAAAGTGGGGATTTCGATTTAATTCATCTCCAGTCTGTTTGCAATAATTTAACGCCAAGTATTGGTTTTTATTTGTCTCAGAAACTTAACTTGCCATATTTAATAACTGAACATTACACATCATTTGCTGAAGGAGGGAAGAGAATATTTGAACCGTATTCTGATAAAGAAAAAACTACTGAAATAGTTCAACAGTCGTTGTTAAATTTAAGTGTAAGTACTTTTGCCTCACAGCTACACAGTTCTTATTTTAATTCGCAATTTAAAGTTTTGCCAAATGTAGTGCCAGATTTGTTTTTGAATGAAAGGCCAACTAGCCAGGTTACAAATAATGAATTTACTTTTCTTTCTATCGGAGGCATAACAGAGCGAAAAGGTTTTGATATATTGATTGATGCATTTATTAATTCGTTTCGAAATATTGAGAGTGTTCATTTAATAATTGTAGGAAAGGGAGGTTTAAAAAAAGGGTTAATTGAAAGAGTTGAAAAGGCTGGTTTATCAAAGCGGATTAGATTTATTGATTCACTTGAACGAATTGAAATACTCAGATTAATGGATGAATCAAATGTTGTTGTTTCGGCATCACTTATGGAAACTTTTGGTTTAACACTTGTTGAAGCCTTTTTTAGAGGATTGCCAGTAATTGCATCTGATTCTGGTGGACCTAAAGAT
>CAIYSA010000230.1 GCA_903928655.1 uncultured Bacteroidota bacterium | reverse complement strand
TGATAAAGACAATACAACAATCGTTGGTGGTGCAGGTAAAAAAGCAGATATCACAGCGCGTGTGAATCAAATTAAAGCTCAAATAGAATCTACGACATCTGATTACGATAAAGAAAAATTACAAGAGCGTTTAGCTAAGTTAGCTGGTGGTGTTGCCGTACTTTACGTTGGTGCAGCTACTGAAGTTGAAATGAAAGAGAAAAAAGATCGTGTGGACGATGCTTTAGCAGCTACTCGTGCAGCAGTTGAAGAAGGTATTGTACCAGGCGGTGGTGTTGCATATATCCGTGCAATTGCTTCTCTAGAAAAATTAAAAGGTTTAAATGAAGATGAAAATACAGGTATTGCAATTGTAAAACGTGCTATTGAAGAGCCTTTACGTCAAATTTGCACGAACTGTGGTATCGAAGGATCTATCGTAGTACAAAAAGTAAAAGAAGGAAAAGATGATTTCGGATTTAATGCTCGTACTGAAAAATATGAAAACTTATTAAAAGCTGGTGTTATTGATCCAACTAAAGTAAGCCGAATTGCATTAGAAAACGCAGCTTCTGTTGCAGCAATGTTATTAACTACTGATTGCGTATTAGCTGAAAGAAAAGAAGATTCTGTGGCAATGCCAATGGGTAACCCTGGAATGGGTGGGATGGGTGGAATGATGTAATCATTTAACTCATATAAATAATTAAAACGCCTCACAGAAATGTGGGGCGTTTTTTATTTTTAAGTTTAGAATTACTATGAGCAGAAATAATTTAATGCAAAGTAATAAAGAATTTAAAAGAGAATTAAAGAAAGAAAATCAACTCAAAAAATTGAATTATAAAAAATAATTAAGGTGAATAAGATGACATAAAAGTAATTAACTATTTAATAACGGCGGTTAATAACACTTAACTAAAAACATTAATAGTTGAAAAGTATTTTCGTTAAAAACATTGAGTTAATAATTGTGTAACATTAGATATGACTAATTGATTTATCTTTACACTAGTAACCACCACCCGACATTTTAGCTTAAGCAACAAATGGGATACGGGAGAGCCATACAACTTTTAATAAATCAAAAAGCTACTTTTATTAAGTGGCTTTTTGTTTTAAATAGTATGACCAAATGAAACTAATAAAAAATTATTTCAAATTTAAAATTAGCCTTTCTAGTAAAATTATTTTCCTTCAATCCAATTTGTAATTTCAGCATCCATTGGTTTTACAGATGACGGTAAATATTTTACTAAATTTCCTTTTTCGTCAATTAAAAACTTATTGAAATTCCACTTTACCACTGCATCTAAAACGCCGTTTTCAGTTTTAGTTGTCAGCCATTTATAAATAGGGCTAGTTGCAATACTTACTTTTTCCATCATTTGAAAGGTGACACCATAATTTTTTTGGCAAAACGATTTAATTTCAGTGCCAGTGCCTGGTTCTTGGCCACCAAAATCGTTACAAGGAAACCCAATTACAACAAAGTTTTTTGAACTGTATTTCGCGTATAAAGATTGTAAATCTTTATACTGTGGGGTATAACCACATTCAGACGCAGTATTTACAATTAATACTTTTTTGCCTTTTAAACTGGCAAAATCAAATTCTTTGCCATCTAAGGTTTTTGCTTTAAAACTGTGTAAGTTTTTAGTGCTTGATGTAAATGCCATAGTTAAAACTGTTAATGAGATGATAAATAAACTTTTCATGATAAATTATTTTTATGTTTAGAATAGTAACAAATATAAACCAATAGTGTTTAAAATGTTATTTATTATGTAAATTTACAGTCGCTTGCAAACAATTAAAAATACTATAGAATCTGAACCTATTATTTATAGTAAAGCAACGGCATACTTTAAACTAACAAAGTTTACCTTATCCGCTTTAGTAGTATTTTCGGCAGTCATCACCTATTTTACAGTAGCAGAAGAATTTCAAATTCAAAAAATAATTGCACTTTGTGTTGGCGGTTTTTTGGTTACAGGTGCGGCCAATGGCTTTAATCAAATTATCGAAAAGGATTTAGATGCTTTAATGAATCGCACTAAAACAAGACCTTTACCAACTTCCAATTTAACCAAAACACAGGCATTCATTTTTTGTTTATTATTATCACTGATAGGAATTTTTTTGTTGGGAGCTTTTTGTAATTTATTAAGCGGCATTGTTGGTTTTGCATCTATTTTATTGTATGCATTAATTTACACGCCTTTAAAACGTAAAACACCATTTTCAGTATTTGTTGGTGCATTTCCAGGTGCATTTCCAACATTAATTGGATCAGTTGCGGCAACTGAAGGATTTGGACAAATTCATTTTTTCGGCATTTTATTATTTTTCATTCAATTTTTCTGGCAATTCCCTCACTTTTGGGCAATAGCATGGGTGAGTCATGATGATTATCAAAGAGCTGGATTTTTCATGCTTCCTTCAAAAGGAGGAAGAGATAAAAGCTCACGTTCACAAATTTTAGTTTATACGTTAGCATTATTTCCATTATCATTAACACCTTATATTTTCAACTACACGGGTTGGACTTCTGCAACAGTAGTAAGTGCTATGGGATTAGTATTTATTTATCAAGCATTTCAACTTTATAAATCAGGAACAATTGCTGATGCCAGAAAATTAATGTTTGGCTCATTTATTTATTTACCAGTAGTACAATTAGCTTTAATGACAAAATTTTAAAAACATAAAATCATGGAAGAAACCTATAAACCAAGTCCAACAATTAAAGCCGAATTAGCAGAGGCTAAAAAGAAAGCATCAAAACCATTGTTATGGGTTGGAATCATCAGTATAATTATGGTTTTTGCAGGTTTAACAAGTGCTTACGTTGTTAGATCTGATACAGGCAATTGGTTATTATTTGAATTACCAAATACATTTTATTTAAGTACAGCAGTGATTATTGCCAGTAGTATTAGTTTGTTTTTTGCTTTACAAATGGCAAAAAAAGACAATAAAAAAGGAATAATTTATGGCGTATTAATTACATTTATTTTAGGACTTGTATTTTCATATTTACAATATCTAGGTTGGTGTCAATTGCGTGCAACAGGAATTGTATTTGCAGGAAAAGCAGCAAATGCATCTGGCTCATTTTTATATTTATTAACTTTTTTACACTTAGCACATCTATTTGCTGGTTTAATATCGCTTTTGGTAACTTTGAAAAATAGCATTCAAGGTAAATATAATGCCCAAAACACTAATGGTTTAGAACTTTGTTCAATATATTGGCATTTTCTTGATATTTTATGGGTCTATTTGTTTTTATTTTTGTATTATATTCGTTAAACTTGCACCATAATTTATAAAAAT
>CAIYSA010000229.1 GCA_903928655.1 uncultured Bacteroidota bacterium | reverse complement strand
TTTACCGATATTATCACTTTTGATTATACTGAAGGGCTAAAAATCAATTCAGACATCTTTATTAGTATTAACCGAGTAGAAGAAAATGCTAAAAAATTTAAAGTTTCCTTTGAAGAAGAGCTGCATAGAGTTATGATTCACGGCGTTTTACACTTATGTGGATATAAAGATAAATCCAAATCTGATACAGAATTGATGCGTAAAAAAGAGAATTGGGCCTTAAACTTAAAATGCTATTAACAAATATAATTGTTAGCTAAGCAGGATATTTGTTAATAAAATTTTTGTTCTTTTAAAAATTTATATATCTTAGCATCCAACAAAGTTTAATAAACATATGAAAAACTTAAAAAAACTCGCACTAACCACTACAGCTGTTATTGCATTTGTGTTTTCTATTAGTGCACAAAAAAATTATTTAAAAGATGCTGATTTAGCATACAACAACGCTCAATATTATAACGCCATAGAGCTTTATAAACAAGCCTATACAAAAGCTAAGAAAGCTGATGCAAAAGCAAAAATTTTATTTAAAACCGCAGTATCTTATCATGAGATTAATGATTTAAAAGGGGCTGAAACATATTATAGTAAAGCAATTAAAGCAAAATATCCTGATCCAATTGCACTTTTAAAATTGGCTAATTGTTTAAAGGCTCAACAAAAATATCCTGAAGCTATAGTTGAATACAATAACTACAAGAAAGAAATGCCTTCTGATGTTCAAGGAGAAAATGGTGTAAAATCTTGTGAATTAGCTCAACAATGGAAAGATGCAAAAAACACACCAGAAACTCGTTTAAAAGTTGATAATATGGCTTTAATCAATTCGAAAGAGTCTGATTTTAGCCCATCATTTGCTGATAAAAAATTCACTACTCTAATTTTTACTTCAACCCGTTTAGGCGGATCTGGTGGAGTTGATGTTACTAACGGACAAAATCACTCAGATTTATATGAAACTAAAATTGATAAAAATGGCAAATGGAGTACTCCAGTTCAATTAGGTACTACTATCGTTTCAAAAATGAATGATGCTTCTGTTGCTGTATCTAAAAAAGGAGATGTCATGTTTATGACTCGTTGCCCTGAAGGAAAAGGCAAACAATTTAAATGTCAAATATTATTTAGCAAAAAACAAGGTCCATCTTGGGCAGAGCCTGAAGAATTACCTTTCAATGTAGATTCAGTTGCATTTGCTCACCCTGCAATTAACCCAACTGGTAAAGTTTTATATTTTACTTCTACATTACAAGGTGGATATGGCGGTAAAGATATTTGGATGAGTACTTATAATGATAAAGGAAAAGCATGGGGAGAAGCAGTTAACTGTGGCCCAAGCATTAACACTTCTGGTGATGAAATGTTCCCTTATATGGCTGATGATGATAAAACATTATATTTCTCTTCAAACTACCATTTAGGTATGGGCGGTTTAGATATTTTTAAAACTGAAAAAGATGCAAGTGGTAAATTTACTAAAGCTCCAGAAAACTTAAAATCGCCAATGAATTCGGCTGGTGATGATTTTGGGATTATTTTTGAAGGTAAAAAAATGAAAGGATATTTTACTTCAAACCGTGAAGGTGGAAAAGGGAATGATGATATTTACTCTTTTATTTTACCACCATTATTCTTTAACTTAAATGGTACAGTTGTAAGTGCTGAAAATAATGAGCCAGTGCAAAACGCTTTAATTCACTTAAAAGGATCAAGTGGAGAAATGTTTGAAATTAAAACAGGTACTGATGGTAAATATACTTTTAAATTAAAAGAAAGTACATCTTATGAGGTTACTGTTGCTACAGACAAAAACACAACTTCACAATCTTTTAAATTAGGCTTCTTAGCAAATCAAGACTTAGGCAAATTAACTACGGTAGCTGAAAACGAATCAAAAGATTTTATTAAAGACTTTGCGTTAACTCCTGTAAAGGCAGAAATTCGTTTCCCTGCAGTATTATATGAATTAGGAAAAGCTGATTTAAAACCAGAATCTAAAGATTCTCTAAACTTTTTATACCAAACTTTAGTTGATAATCCTGGAATTGTAATTGAATTACAAGCTCATACAGATAGCCGTGGTAATGATGAAGCGAATCAACTTTTATCAGATGCTCGTGCTAAATCTTGTGTGGATTATTTAGCTAATGAGAAAAAAATTCCTTTAGCTCGTTTAATGTCTAAAGGTTGGGGTGAGAAAAAATTATTAGTAAAAGATTCTGAAATTGATAAAGTAAAAACTAAAGAGGAAAAAGAAACTTTACACCAAAAAAATCGTCGTACAGTATTCAAAATCGTAAATTGGGATTATCAAGATCCTAATGCTCCTAAATCTAATAAGCCTGCATATAAACCACAGGTAAAAGGAGAAGAAAATTCAGAAGAAATATCAGAATAATATTTTAAACTATAATTTCAAAAACCCTCACAATAATTTGTGAGGGTTTTTTGTTTATTAAAATATCAATATTAAAAAGTGTTAATTTCAGTTTTTAATACATAAATAATGTAATTTTGTACCTTATACAATAAACAATACTAAAGTGCGCGATTTCATTTGGACGGTAATTATTTTGTGGGTCGTTTGGAAAATTTACGACGCTTTTAAACTTGTAACAAAAGCAAATCACAAACAACCATTTAATTCGCAAAATAATCAATCTTACCAAGCGCCACCTTCTAACAATAAAAAAGAAGGTGAAGTTAAAGTTGATAAAATAAGTGAAAAACAAAAACCTCACTTTAAGTCCAGTGATGCAGAATATGTTGATTATGAAGATATAACTTAAAATATAAAAATTGACTGCTTTTAAAAACATTTATATTCTACTAATTATTAGCTTAGCTAATGTTGCCAACATTGTAAAAGCTCAGGACGCACCGTGGCCATCATCAATTTCGCCTCAAACAAACTTACAAAATCAACCTAAAACATTTGAAAAATTCAAAGACAGGCTTTATTCTGGAGGCACTGTTGGTGCTTGGTTTGGATCGACTACATATATTAATTTATCGCCAATATTAGGCATAAAAATAACCAAACAATTTTCGGTAGGCGTTGGAGTAATTTATAACTATTATAGTCAAATGTATATTGGAAAAAAATATGTTTCAACTATATATGGCGGAAGTACTTTTGCTAGGTATTTTGTAACAGAGAATTTATTTGCCCAAATAGGTTGGGACAGATTAAGCGTACCTGATTATACAACAGGATTAATAAATAGTAGAGCGTGGATAGATAATGTATTAGTTGGGGCAGGTTACAGACAAAAGTTTTCAGATAACGGAACAGTTGTAGCTATGATTTTTTATAACATTAATCAATCTCCCCTATCCCCTTATCAAAACCCAATAATACAAATTGGATTTAATATTGGCTTGTAAATAAAAAAAACAAATTCAGTGTTATTTTTGTTCAAATTTCTTGTAATCTGAAGGCACAGTTAGTTTCGATTCATCAATTACAGTTTTGGTTATTTTGGAAACTTCTAGCCTACTTATAATTTTACCCTCAATAATCGATTTTTCTTCAGATAATAATGGCATTGAACCTTTTGGCAAATCATTAATCTGATTAAAATAAACACTTTGTTTGTCTTTTCTATTCCACATTTTCACTAAAGGGCCAAAAAACTCATATTTATTTATAGTAATCCAATATGTAATTTGCGTATTCTCTTCTGTATTTTTTACTATGTACTCGATGCATTTTTGCCCTTGAAACATTCTGGTATTTGCGCCTTTAGTAACAACGCAAACACCTATTATTACAGGCAATGTTTCACTTTTTGTTTCAACCCAAATTTTTCTACCGGGATTAACAACTTTAATTTCTTTTGTTGCCAAATTAAAAACAAAACTTCCTTCAACTTTTCCCGAAGTATGACCTATTTGATCTAACTTAACATTATTGCCTTTTATATAATAAATATTTGCAGTTGTATCACCCTTATTTGATTCCATTTTAAATTCTATACTACCTTCGAAAGATTGTGCTACCAAAAAAAAAGAAATGTTTATGAAAGCTACTAATAATTTAAATTTATTCATTGGTTTGCGTTTAAGTTTTTAAAATTTATCTAAATTAATTATATTTATGAATATATGAAAGAGGTGTCAAATAATACTAGTAAAGGAAAAGAAGGTGAGGATTTTGCAATATTACATTTACTTAAAAATGGGTATCAGTTATTAGAAAAAAATTGGAGATATAAACATTTAGAAATAGATCTTATCGCATTACAAAATGATACACTTGTTATTATAGAAGTGAAGCTGAGGTCATCAAATTCTTTTGGACAACCTGAAGATTTTGTGTCAATTAAAAAACAGAAAAACACCATTAAAGCGGCTGATGCATATATTATTGAGAAAAATTTAAATTATGAAACACGTTTTGATATTATTTCAATAATTCAAAACTCAAATGAATTTTCCTTAGAACATATTGTTTCTGCATTTTACCCAACTTTAAAATAGAACAGTTTTTTAGTATTAGTTGGCATATTAACTATACAATAAAAACGATAAAAATTACACGCCCTTAAAATCAGAGGGGTTAATGTATTATGATTTTTGTTTTATTTTTAACCTCTGCCCTCTTTGCAATTGAGCGTTTTTATTTAAATTATTTAAATCAGCAATATCTTGTACACTGATTCCAAATTTTTTAGATAATCTATATAATGTTTCTCCTTTTTCAACTTTATGATATTGAACTTTGGAGTCTATAGAATTATCCGCCAATTTTTTCTTTCCATCTACATCTAAAGTTGAATCTGTTTTTGATGCAACATTTGTTTGAGAATCTTTTGGAGTGTCAGTTTTTACATCAACAGGATTAATAGACGGAACATTTTGCTTAACATAAACAATTAATTTTTTGCCTGCCTTAATTCCCTTTTTCCCAATATAATTCCATGATTTGATATCTGCAACTGTTACTCCATATTTACGTGCAATGGTGCTAATTTTTTCTCCATTTCGAACGGTGTGTGTTTTTTGTATTTCTTTTACAGCAACTGAATTTTCGGCAACAATTAATTTTTGCGATTTAATAGCGGCATATATTTCGGCTTCATTGGTAAAAAACATCCCAATTTTTGCTTTTGGAAGAGTTAGAGAATTTCCACCCTCAGGAATAACATTTTTACGATATTGAGGATTAAAATAAATAACTTCTTCAATAGGAACATCTAATGCAGCAGATATTTGCTCGAATGACATCGTTTCTTTAACAATCGCTGTGTCTACCTCAAAATATGTTTTTCGTGGCGTAGATGCGTATATATTGTGTTCTGTAGGGTAATTCATTACATAGTTTGCTGCAATAAACGCTGGCACGTATGCTTGAGTTTCCGTTGGCAAAAACGGGCGAATCTCCCAATACGTTTTCTTGCCACCACTTCGTCTAATTGCCTTACTTATTGTTCCTGGCCCTGCATTATACGCTGCTAAAACCATTTGCCAATCACCAAACATGCCATATAAACTCTTTAAATACTCAGCCGCTGCCTCAGTAGCTTTATATACATTAGAACGCTCATCAATATAAGAATTAACGGTTAAGCCATACATCTTTCCTGTTGGATACATGAATTGCCATAAGCCAGTTGCGCCACATTTTGAGCGTGCGTTTGGATTTAATGCTGATTCAATCACTGCTAAATGTTTCAATTCTAAAGGAATATTGTGCCTATCAAAAATTTCTTCAAACATTGGGTAATATAATTGAGATAAGCCCATCATGCGACTAACTAATGTACGCCTTCTCATTGCATAAAGTTCAATAAATCCTTTAACGTGAGGATTATATACTAAATCGAAGGGAGAATTTGCATCTAACTTAGCCAAACGACTCTCATAAACAAAGTCTTCAAAACGCGGAACACTATCTTCTGCGTATTTAAATTTATTGGTTTTAGGGTATATTGGTTTTGCTAACGCTTTTTCTAATATTTTTTGATTTGCTAGGCTATCTAGCATAGCCGCAACCGGGTTATCAGTTATTGTTAATCCATTTTGAGCAAACAAAGTGTTACCAATTATTAAAACTATAGCTATAAGCGAAGTTTTGAAGGAATATTTTAAGTTGGTTAACATGGCTTTTCTTTTTTTATTATAACGCAAAACCGAAATAATGGTTACAATTATTTTAGTGCTTATACAATAATAAAAAATAAATGGCATATTTAAAAGTTAAAGAACTTTAATTTTTAACTTTGCAGTGTGAAAAACAATATTGAAGAAGAACCGAAGTGCTATTTCGAAAGAAATACAATCATTATATTAATTTGGGCATGCTTTGCAATTGCCTTTGATGTTTTAGGGTATTATGTATTAAATATACCAAGTCCTTGGGGTGTATTTGTGTCAATACCAGGGCTTATTTTATCCATACAAACACTTTGGTTAATACTAAACCCTTACGTGTTATTTTATAAAACTAAATTCGAAATAAAACAATCGTTTATTTATAATAAAGAAATTTACTACTTAGATGTAAAATTAGTTGAGTTAAAAAATAATAATGTAATTATAACTTATAATGACTATAGCAAAGAAAAACTTCCTACAATTGGCTTGAGAAACTCTCATAGACAAGCGATGTTTGAAACATTGAAGCAGGAAATTGAACTCAGTAATTTAAATAGAGACTTTTAAAATGAAAAAAAAATTATTTCTAGTATCCATTCTTTTTTTACCTACATCTATTTGGTTATTCTTAGAGCTGAGCACAATTAACTCTAAAAGGTTGCCAATGTTTGGTCCTAAAAAACTAGACGGAAAAGACACGGTTTATTATACTGCTGGCAGTACATTTAAAGAAATAATGGATTCAGATTCTGGATTAAAAGAACTTAAAAATTTTAGTTTAGACACCATTGATTTTCCGTTATTTGCAGTTAGTTTTATCAAACAAAATTATAAAACTGAAAATTACAGAATGGCCGCTTTAAGCGAATATATTCAGTTTAAAAAAGAAAAAATTGCTAATATTCCATTTATAATAATAACTGAATGCGACGGAATGAATGCCGAAAATTGTTTTAGAGAATTTGAATTACTAAACAAAAAATTACCATCAGTTCATAATTTTTATTGGAATTCGCAATCTTTTGACAGCTTAAATAAGTCATTTTTTATACATAAGCCAACTTATGTTGATTATAGTTTTTTTGCTTTAGTAGATACAAAACGACACATCAGAGGTTATTATGATGCGCGTTATATTTCAGAAATAAAACGTTTAATTGAAGAATATCAGCACCTAAGATTAAAACACGAAAAGAAAACTTTATTAAATCAAAACAAAATAGAAAACAAATAATGTTCAAATATTCCAAATTAATAAATATACTATTAGTAGCACTTTCCATAATCTCTTGCAAAGGTCATGAAAATAGTGAAATACAATTACTTCCAATTTATGGCGAAAAAAAAGCAGTTGGCAATGAAACAAAGGACACTATTTATCATACGGTTAATCCCTTTTTGTTTATTAATCAATACAACGAAAAAGTTACTGAAGAAACCATTAAGGGTAAAATTTATGTTGCTGATTTCTTTTTTGCAACCTGCGAAAGTATTTGTCCAAAAATGAGTACACAATTAGTTACAGTTCAAAATGCATTTGCAAAAGATGACAGTGTTTTAATTTTATCTCATACTGTTAATCCAATGCATGATACAGTTGAAGTTTTAAAAAAATATGCTGAACGTTTTGGAGCAACTAAAAATAAATGGCATTTGTTAACTGGCAATAAACAAGAAATTTATGATATGGCGCGTTACAGCTATCTTGTAAATGCTTTAGAGGATGATGGCTCAGCGGAAGGGTTTTTGCATAGTGAGCTATTTGTATTAATTGATTCTAAAAAAAGAATTCGTGGGTTTTATGATGGAACTGATACTATTGCAGTTGCTAAATTAATTGCCGACATTAAACTTTTAAAAACAGAATAAATTTGCTACGCTTCCATTTAATATTGTTATTAAGTATTGCTTGTGTTAAAATGCAAGCAAAGCAAATAACAACATTAGTATATTATTTAGATAGTTCGCAAAACGTTATATCTACTGAGTATTTGGAATTGTCAGAAAATAAACCGAATCCAATCTTTATTCTCTTTAAAAAAAAGCAACGCTTAAACAAACAAATTACAGCAGCTGCCCTTGCTTTTCCGTTTCCATTTGGCATTGTAGGTTTACACCGTATTTATTTAGGAACAAGTCCGCATGTGCCAGTTGTTTATATTGGAACTTTAGGTGGCATTTTTGGCTTACTACCATTGATAGATTTTTTTTCTATCACATTTTCAAAAGACTTTGAGCATTATAGAAATAATGGAGATGTGTTTATGTGGATTAAAGATTAAGAAATACAATTTCAGAGTTTATTCTGAAATAAAATTATCTGAAGCTATAAAATCACAATTACTCCACGGTTACACTCTTCGCTAAATTACGAGGTTGGTCAACATTACAACCACGCATTACAGCAATATGGTATGATAATAATTGCCAAGGAATAACAGAAACTAATGGCACTAAAGATTCATCAGTTTCAGGAATTTCAATGACATAATCAGCCACTTTTTTCACTTCAGTATCACCAGATGTTACAACAGCAATAATTTGTCCTTTACGCGCTTTTACTTCTTGAATATTACTAACTACTTTTTCATAGTTAGGGCCTTTGGTTGCAATTACAAATACGGGCATTTGGTCGTCAATTAAAGCAATTGGGCCATGTTTCATTTCTGCTGCGGGATAACCTTCAGCGTGTATGTATGATATTTCTTTTAATTTTAAGGCGCCTTCTAAAGCTACAGGAAATGAATAGCCTCTTCCTAAATATAACGCATTGGTGCTATCTTTATATTTAGCGGCAATTAATTTAATGGCATCATTTAATTTTAAAACCTCTTCTACTTTTTTAGGAATAGATTCAATTTCATATAACAATTGTCGGTAACGACTTTCGGCTAATGTTCCTTTTATTTTGGCAACGTGCAATGCCATTAACGTTAGCACAGTTACTTGTGCAGTAAATGCTTTTGTTGATGCAACTCCAATTTCTGGTCCTGCGTGTGTATATGAACCTGCGTGTGTAGCTCTTGCTATAGAAGAACCAACAACATTACACACTCCAAAAATAATAGCGCCTTTAGATTTTGCTAATTCAATGGCGGCTAAAGTATCGGCTGTTTCGCCACTTTGCGAAATAGCAATAACAATATCATCAGGATAAATAATTGGATTTCGGTATCTGAATTCAGAAGCGTATTCTACTTCAACCGGAATACGAGCATACTCTTCAAATAAATATTCTGCAACCATACCCGCGTGCCATGATGTTCCGCAAGCAATAATAATGATTCGTTTAGCATTAATAAATTTAGTTTCATGTTCTTCAATTCCTCCCATTTTTAAATGGCCCGTTGATGAATTTAATCTGCCGCGCATACTATCAAAAATAGAACGAGGTTGCTCATAAATTTCTTTCAACATAAAATGTTCGTAGCCGCCTTTTTCTATAGCTTCTAATTCCATTTCTAACTCTTGAACATATGGCGTAATTTCTTTATCACGAATGGTGCGAATTTTTAATTCCTCACCTCGTCTAATAATAGCAACGTGTTCGTCTTCTATATATACTACATTTTTAGTGTACTCTACAATTGGCGAAGCATCGGATGCGATAAAAAATTCATCGTGACCAACACCGATTACCATCGGACTTCCTTTTTTTGCAGCAATTAAAGTATCAGGATCATTTTTGTCTAAAATAACAATAGCATAAGCGCCATTAACTTGTTGCAATGCAGACATAACAGCATGACCAAGTTTCATTCCATTTTCGTGCTGACGAATATCTTCAATTAAATGAATTAAAACTTCTGTATCTGTTTGTGATAAAAATACGTGACCACGTTTTTGTAAGCGCTCTTTAATAACAGCATAGTTTTCAATAATTCCGTTATGGATAATCACTAAATCTTTGCTTTGAGAATAATGGGGATGGGAATTAACATCATTAGGTTCACCGTGAGTTGCCCAACGCGTATGGCCTATACCAATTGTACCTGATAAATCTTTTCCAGTAGAATATTCCAATAAATCAGAAACTTTTCCTTTTTTTTTGAAAACGTTTAGTTCTTGTTTTGGGTTTAATAATGCCACACCAGCACTGTCGTAACCACGATATTCTAAACGTTGTAATCCCTTAATTATAATTGGAAAAGCATCACGATTCCCAATATATCCTACAATTCCACACATAAATACTGTTTTTAAAAACTTAGGCTAAGATAGCATTTTTTTGTAATAAGTTGTACAAATTACGGTTCATGAAAAACAATTTAAAGGAGATGAAATTTAGGTTACAATTAATACAAAAGAAATGTCAATTTGTTTATTTACAAATCTGATTAAGCGCAGTTTTTAAATCGGGATATTTTAAAATAAACCCTTGCTTTAGCAATCTATCGTTACTAACTCTCGACCCTTCTAAAATCACATCTGCCATATCGCCATACATCCATTTTAAAATAGATGAAGGTATTAATGGCATAAAAAACGGCCTTTTTAGGCTTTGCGCTAATTGTTTTGAAAAGGAAAAATTTGTAACATGTTCTGTTGCTGCTGCATTATAAATATCATTGTACGCTAAGTTAAACAGCATTTCATAAAAAAGAGAAATTAAATCATCAATATGAATCCAAGGCATATATTGTTTACCTGTGCCAATACCAGAGCCTAAGCCTAATTTAAAAATTGGAAGTAGTTTTTTTAATGCGCCACCCTCTTTTGCTAACACCACACTGATTCGTGCAATAGCATATCTTTCAGAAAAATCCTCCAAATCATAATAAGAATTTTCCCAAGCAATACAAGTGTCAGATAAAAAATCATCTAAACCTAAATCATTTTCTGTATAAATTCTTTGAGAAGTTCTAGCAGAATAAATGCCAACGGCACTTGCGCCCACAAAAGATTTTAATTTAATATTTCTTTTTTTTAATACCGACAAAATAAGTTCGGACGCATTAACCCGAGAATCTAAAATTTCTTTCATCCTTTCTGGTGTCCATTTTTTATCGGCAATGCCACAACCTGCTAAATGGACGATGTGTTCAATACCATCAAAGGCTTTTTCGTCAATAATTGATTTATTAACATCCCATAAAAAATATTTTATCGTACTGCTTTTAATAAGGGTTCGTGTTAAAACAGAAACATCATGTCCGTTTTCGAGTAATTTTTTACACAAAGCATTTCCTATTAAACCTGTTCCACCTGTAATTAAAATTTTTGCCATAGCTTAAAGTTCTTATATTATCTTTACACTTAATAAAACATATTGTTTAAAATTACTAATAATAAAATGAATCCTATTTTTGATATCCATATTTTTGTTTGCAATAATCAACGAGCATCTGGCGAAAAGTTGAGCTGTGGGGATAGACATGGCCTGAGTTTGGTTGCTGAATTTAAAACACAATTAAATGCCCTTAAATTACCTTTAAAAATAAGAGCGCAAAAAGCAGGATGTTTAGGCATTTGTAATTTTGGGCCAACTATTGCAATTTATCCTGAAGGTATTTTTTATGTTGGAGTAAAACTAGAAGATGTTAAAGAAATTATTGAATCTCATATTTTAAATAAAAAAACTGTAGAACGTTTACTTTTAAAAAATGGAAATTGATTTAACGAGTTTAGAAAAACCAAGTTTGTTTGACAAGTTTAAAATTCAAACCCACAAAGACTATGAAATGTCTGGTGTTTTGGAACATATGCCAATTATTACATCAAACAATTTAAATAAATTAAAAGATGAATTTTATAATTCTGTTTTAAAACTAGAATTGTCTTACGCTTTAAAAAATTTATTATATCGCATTGACATTACTGAATTGCAAATTAAACAAGCTTGCGTCAAAAATCCTGAAACACCATTACAGCATATATTAGCAGAGTTAATGATAAAACGAATTTTACAAAAAGTTGTATTAAAAGAATTATATTCAAAATAGAATGAGCATAATAATAAGAAAAGGTTTACCTACTGATATTGAAAACACTTTACACTTAGTTAAAGAATTAGCCGCATACGAAAATGCACCAAATGAAGTTGAGGTAACGGTTGAAGAAATGACTAATTGGGGTTTTGGGTCGGATAAAATTTTTGATTTTTATGTTGCTGAAAAAAACAACACTATTGTAGGAATTGCCATTTATTATTATAAATACAGTACTTGGAAAGGCAAGTGTTTGTTTTTAGA
>CAIYSA010000228.1 GCA_903928655.1 uncultured Bacteroidota bacterium | reverse complement strand
TGCAACAGGTGGCGGAACCCCATGTTTTAATAATAACATGGAATTGATGAAGCAAAGTGGAAAAGTTATTTATTTAAAAATGACTCCTCTTGAATTATTTGGCAGATTATTTAATGCAAAAGGCGATAGGCCTTTAATAAAAGATAAAGAAGATCAGGATATGCTTTTGTACATTGAAAATTTGTTAAGTACTAGAGAGGTATTTTATAATCAAGCCGATTTAATAGCTGATGGAAATGTTTTTGGTGTTGATTTATTGAAAGAAAGTATTTTAAAATTGGTTTAATGTTATAATGCGAAAGAAAATTTTAATTAATATTTTTTTTGTATTGTTATTTATTGATACCAAAGCTCAGCTTGAGCAATTCAAAAACTGTGGGTTTAACGTTGGCTTTGTGAGTGCTTTTGGAACACATGTTCAGCGTTTTGGTATAGTTGTTCAAAGTTATTATATATATAATTTTGCACAACTAAACGTTTCTTTAAGACTGTATGATAACTTTAAAAATCTAGGACCAAGAGGTGAACATGCTGAACTAAGTTCTTCAATTGGATTATGCTTAGGCTATGGAAAAAAAAATATTGAATCAAATTATTTTATAAGTAGCGTTGGAAATCAAACTGGTTATAAAAATTCTGTTGCATATTGTTATAATGTTTGGTTTAATAAAATAAAAACATCTCAGGTAACTGGAATTATTGCTTTGCAGTTTAATAAGGTTTCATTTATTACCGAAAATGATTTGTTGGCAAAACCCATTTTAGATAGATTTAGAACTGGTGCATTTTTGTTGCAATATCAAGATAAAAATTTTCAGTATGCAATCAATTGCACATTATGGACAGGAAAATTGGGCTCTAGTATTCGAAATGATTCTTTATTTCCATACTCTGGATATATGAATACGGTTGATGGTGTTTATAGCAATTTATCTCATGGTATATTAAGCGCACAAATTAAATTTGCAAATGAGTATGGGCAATATTTACAAGCTAATGCTGGTATTGATGCAGAACAAATTAGAAATGTAGTTCAAAATAAATTAATACATGATATGATTTTTTTGCCACGTAAATTGCATAAGCCAATTAATTGCCACTTACCAATGATTGATTCTAATAATGAGCAGTATTTATACCGCCAAAATCAAAAAATTAAAAAGCCCGGGTTGTTTTTAAATGGATACACATCACCAAATATTTTTTATTAATTGCTTTTTTGTCTCAAAAATGCAGTAAATAAAAGTAGAGCTAAAATTCCAACGCAAATTATTGGTAAAATACATTCAAAATTTAGTGACCCATTTTGATAGGATAAAAAATTTGAAGCTTTTACTTCAAATGAACTAGTAATTAAAACAATAATGATGATCATTATTTTGTTTTTGTTTGAGTTTAGAGTTTTCATAACGTTTATATTTAGATGATTATTTCTAAATAATTAAACGGTTATTATTTTCTAAAGTTCAGTGCAATTTGTAACTGGTTATATTTTATATATAACTGGTTTGTATTGATTTAGAAAAGTAATGGATGATATTATTCTCTATTTCAAATTAAACAAAGGTTTTCTATCAATAAAACCTCCACCAATTAAATCGTCACCTTCATAAATAACAGCACTTTGCCCAGGAGCAATTCCGGTAGCAGCTTCATGAAATACAATATTTAATTTATTATCAATTGTGTTTATTGTACTTAATCTTCCCGCGTCTTTATATCTTATTTTAGTAAGAGCTATATAGTCTTCAGGTAAAGATTCATATTTTATTAAATTAAAATCTCTTACATTTATTTCCATTTCTTTTAAATCATCCAAATCACCTAAAATTACCGTATTGGTTTCTGGCACAATTTCTTTAACAAATACGGGTTCACCCATTGCAAAATCCAAACCTTTGCGCTGTCCAATAGTATAAAATGGATAGCCACGATGTGTACCAACTTTTTTGCCTTTATAAATATAATTTCCTCCTTCAACGGCTGCTTCTAAGTTTGGCAAACGATGTTTTAAAAATGCCCTATAATCATTATCAGGAACAAAACAAATATCATAGCTTTCACTTTTGTTTGCTAAGTCAATAAAACCTGCATCCTTAGCCATTTGTTTAATTTCTGTTTTTTTATATCCACCTAAAGGATACATTGTTCTTTTTAAACTTTCTTGATCTAAGCCCCATAAGACATAAGTTTGATCTTTACTATGGTCTAATCCTTTATAAATTATTCTTCTATTATTTTCTTCTCGTAATTGTGCATAATGACCAGTAGCAATAAACTCGCAATCTAGCATATTTGCCCGTTTTAAAAGAGCTTCCCATTTAATATGAGTATTGCATAAAACACATGGATTTGGTGTTCGTCCAGCAAGATATTCTTCAACAAAATTATTTATTATTTGATCTCCAAATTCACCTCTGATGTCTAAAATGTAATGAGGAAACCCAAATGTTACAGCCATTGAGCGTGCATCATTAATACTATCTAAACTACAACACCCAGTTTCTTTTTTTGTACTACCAGATGTTTCGTAATCCCATGTTTTCATTGTAATACCAATTACTTCATATCCTTGTTCATGTAACATCATTGCTGCTACCGAACTATCAATTCCACCACTCATTGCAACTAATACTTTTCCGTGTTTACTCATTTTAATCGTTTAGTATTAGTTATTTAGTTGTGTTTGGTTTACTTTCAGTTGTTTTTGGTTTTTCTTCAACTGTTTTATTTTTATTGAAAAAATCGTCAGTTTCTTTTTTTGTAGCTAATCTTCCTAATATGTATAGTTCTTTTTCTTTTATTTTACCATCTTTTTCTTTATAAATCCATGGGCCATTTTTTACTCCATTTTTGTAAAATCCGCTTGCAACTTCAATTCCATTTGGGAAATAATAAGTGTTTTTTCCGTCTATTTGTCCATTGATGTAATTTCCTTCACCCTTAACATGTTTTTTGTCAAAATATTGTTTAAAAGGACCATGTTTAACATCTAATTTAAATGTGTGTTCTTCACTAACAGTGCCGTCAGAAAAATAAGTATAAACAACACCATTTTTTTTACCGTCAACAAACGTTTCTTTTGAAATTAAAATTCCATTTTCATCATAATATGTCCAAATCGAATCTTTAGTTTCATTTATATACTTGCCGTACGCCATTTTTTTTCCACTAGGATGGAATAGGGTAGAGTAACCAATTCTTCCATTTTGAATAAAAAGCATTTTGGCTTTTACAGAATCATTAGGATAATAATACTTAAATAATCCTTGAGGTTTATCGTCTTTAAAAAGTCCTTCATAAATTATTTTTTTTGAGGTAGGATCAACTTTTTTCCAATAACCTTGTTTTTTACCATTAGCATCAGTTGTGGTCTGAGAAAAACTAAACGTAAAACTCAATAATGCGATAAATATAAT
>CAIYSA010000227.1 GCA_903928655.1 uncultured Bacteroidota bacterium | reverse complement strand
ACCTTGTACAATTTGATATTTCTTTAGTGTAATTTTAAACTTCATAATTTAATAAAAAAGCCTTAGTAAAAATGTTACTAAGGCTTTTTTGTATACGATAATTATATAAAACTCTATTTTTTAGGTTATCAAACTAGCATATTGATTTGATTTTTAATTTGCAAATGCCTAATAACATATTAACTTTAAACAAAGATTTTAGTAGGCAGTGTTCCAAATTCCAAAACAATACTAGTCTGTAACCATTACCTTCAAACCTTAACAAACACTAAATTGAAATTATGAGTATAGTAAATGCTTTTATCAATCAAATCGGACGAGAAATAGGACGTGATGTATATAGAAACGTAAGAGTTGGCTCTTCAAAATATATTACCCCAATTTCAGCATCTGATTTTAATGAAGATTTTTCTAAAGAAATAAAAAGTTTTGAATTAGCGGCATATGATAAGGTTAGTATTAGAAATTTAATAAATCTTATCGAAAAATCAGAGAATATAAATCCACGTTCTTTTAATTGGCAAGATTGTTATGTTGAACTTGATAATAAAATTGATTTTTGTAAAGAGCATCTTGACAAAGAAAACCTTGATAAATTAGAATCATTAGATAAACAGAATGCCTCGAATTTTTCAGTTGCGAAAGAGCGACATAAAACCTACCTCAAAGAAACAATTGAAAATATCCAAACTGAAATCACAAATCATGAAAATAAAAGTACTGTACTAGCTTTTGCTCTTTCTCTTATAGGATTAAATCCAATTTATTACAAATTGAATTTTGGTAAAATAGTTGGTCATTTGTTTGGCACTATCGTTGGCGGCATTTGTATTTATCATGGTTATATTACTTTTATTGATCCAAAAATGCATCATGGCAATTTACCAATTAACACCGACTCAGATATAAATATTGTAAAAAACGTAGGTATTGCAATAATGATTATTGGACTTATTTTTTACTTACCAGTATTAATAAATTCTATTAGACGAATAATTGCTGCACAAAAAAATAACTCAAATAGAGAAGAAACATCAGAAACCTTAAAAAAATATTTAGTCAATTTAAATAAGTCAAAATAAGAAAGAAAATAATTTTTTGTTATGCCAATAAACGAAAATAAAGAAGGAAATTTAAATTTTTTTAATCTCCTAATAATAATTCTTTCTTTTTATGTGCTCGGGTCTTTGCTTGTGGACACTTTTTTTACTTTGCCTTCAGAGATTGCTAAAGTTCTAAATTATGTAGATAATTTTATTTGCGTCATATTTCTGCTTGATTTTATTATTAGATTCAGACAAGCTGAAAACAAACTTCATTTTATGAAATGGGGATGGATTGACCTTATAGCAAGCATTCCAACATTAGATTTTATGCGTGCTGGCAGGCTTTTAAGATTAATTAGACTAATAAGAATACTTAGGGCGTTTCGTTCAACAAAACATATTGTTAGCCATATTTTTAAAAATAAAGTTCAAGGAACTTTAACATCCGTTTCAATTATCGCTGTTTTGATGCTTTTATTTTCATCTGTTGCAATTTTGCAATTTGAGTCATCTGACCCAAATTCTAATATTAAAACCGCTGGCGACGCGATTTGGTGGTCATATGTTACAATAACTACCGTTGGTTACGGCGACAAATATCCGGTGACTACAGAGGGCAGAGTAATTGCCGCAATATTAATGACTGTAGGAGTTGGGATCTTCGGTACATTTACAGCATATATTTCTTCTCTGTTTGTAAAAGACAATGCAAATCATTCAAACGAAAAAGAATAATTAGTATTGTTCATTCACTTCGCAAAATTAAAAACATTAGTTATTTTTTTAATTTAACATCACGAATAACATTTTTCTCTCACCTACATTTTACCGTCACCCTGAACTAGATTCAGGGTCTTTGAGATGCTGAATCTAGTTCAGCATGACAAATGATGAGTTGATGAATCAATTCAAACATAACGAAACATTAAGTGCAATTGAAGCATGAAAAATTAAAATTAAAAGATTTTTAATTTTTTAATTAGGTATCATTTTTAAAAACAAAATACCAATGAGTGAAACTATCAATTCATTTAGTAATTATGTGTAAATATGTTTAAACATTAAATATATTTGGAAATAAACATTTACTAAAACATACTACACTAATATGAAAAAAATTCTACTTCTTTCTTCTTTGCTAACAATCAGTTTTTTAGCAGTAATTTCAACAACAACAAGTACAAGCGCAAATTCAAGCTTACCAAATGATGGTAATGCTGGTGCTCCAGCTGATGGTTCAGGGCAAAATTGCACCTCATGTCACGTTGGTGCTGCTGCAACAGCAACTACTGGCATCATATCATCTGATATTCCCGGCACCGGATTTATTGGTGGCACTACTTATAATTTTACAGTAACAATGTCTGGTTCTGCTGCTTATGGCTTCGAATTAACGCCACAAACCGCCACATCAAATGTTGGCTTGGGTACTTGGATTGCAGGTGTAGGATCAAGTGTTTCATCCAAATATATTAAACAAACAGCAAAAAAAACAGGCGCATCTGCTGTTTGGACTTTTCAATGGACTGCACCAACATTAGCACCAAGTGTTACTTTTTATGGTAGTTTTAATTATTCTAATAACAATAGTACCACAAGTGGCGATGTCATTAAAACATCTTCTGTTACTTATTTAGCAAACTCAACAAATATAAATGAAGCAAGCAAAGTTTCTGTATTATCAGTATTTCCTAACCCTACAACAGACATATTGCATTTTACCTCAGAGGAATTGTTTTTAAAAGGCAATATCTATTCACTAGATGGTAAATTAGTGAAAACAATTTCAGAACAAGAGTTACTGTATAAATCTATCCTTGTTTCAAATCTTAACAATGGTATTTATTTTATACATGTAGCAAACGATAGTAAAACACTTATAACAAAATTTACTAAAAACGATTAATCCATTTTAAAAAAAGAAAGGCAGTTTTTTCAAACTGCCTTTCTTTTTTAATTAAACGCAAATATGTTGCGTTATTGATTAAAAAAAAATCAAAAAAGAGTTTACAACTTTTTTAAAATAGATGTTGTAGAAAAGCCTTGCACAAAATCAATGGTTTTAACTTCGCCCCCATTTTCGGTAACTGCTTTGTAACCTATAATATTTTCTACTTTATAATCGCTGCCTTTTACAAGCACGTTTGGTAAAATAAATTCTATTAATTGTAACGGTGTGTCTTCATTAAATAAAATAATAGCATCCACGCACTCTAGTGCTGATAAAACAATAGCACGCGTTCCTTCATTATTAATTGGTCTGTCAGGTGCTTTGCCAAGTCGTTTTACAGAGTCATCTGTATTTAAACCAATAATTAATATTGTTCCTAAATCTTTTGCTTTAGCTAAATATTCAACATGGCCGCGGTGCAAAATATCGAAACAACCATTTGTAAAAACAATTTTTTGGTTGTTGGTTTTCCAATCCTCAATTACAGTTGCAATTGTTTCTTTAGTATACAATTTCGAAAATAATTTGTTATGAAACAACATCCGCTTTTTCTTTATTAATTAATGGAAGTAAAATTAAACTCAACACACCTAGCACAACCACTAATATAAATTGTGATGTCCAAGCCATCCAAGGAAATGCAAATGCTGGTATTTTTCCGATACCATAAAACAATAATAAACTAGTAATAATTGCAGGATAGGCACCAAGGCCACCAGGCGAAAACACAACGCCAAATGTACCAAACAACATCAATACTAAACATTCGGAATGACCTAAATTTGAAGTGCCTGTAAAAGCAAAAAAGCAAACATACAAACTATAAAAATAACAAGCCCAAATGCCGATGCTTAAAGCAATAAATTGGAATTTTTTTTCAATATCTTTTATTGAGCTTAAGCCTTTTCCAAAACCCTGAATAATGGTTCCGAATTTACTGTTCAATAATTTAGAAATCTTTTTTCTAAAAAAATAAAAGAAAAAAATTGTAAATAAAATCACAGAAATTAAGATAATTAATTTTAAAGGATGTTCTGTTATTCCATCTAACTTCAGCATTAATGGATTAACAAAATAAGTAGCTGTTAAATCTTTTAATTGAGAAAACTGAGCAAATAAAGTTAAAACAAAAATAACTAGGAGTAATAAGGTGTCAACAATTCGTTCGGTTATTACGGTGCCTAAAGCAATTTCAAAAGGCACTTTATCATATTTAGTAACTAAAGTGCAACGTGTAATTTCGCCCATGCGTGGTATTCCGTAATTGGCAAAATAGCCAACTAAAACAGCGCCCATCGAATTTATAGGTTTTACTTGGTGGCCAAGTGGTTTTAATAAATAGTTCCAACGAAAAGCTCGTAAATAATGGCTTAACAAAGCAATAGCAATAGAAATAAAAACCCAAAAATAATTAGCCGTTTGAAACGATTCGATAATTTTATCTTTTTCTACCCAAACAGATTTGATAGAAAGCCAGGCTAGTAAAATACCAACACTAAGCAATACTAAAAATTGAATAATTGATTTAGTGTTTTTTTTCACTTTATTTATTTTAGTTTATTTGTTTCAGTATCCGGAAAAACTACCCAAGGTCTAAAGGCTTTTGCGGCTTCAAAATCCATAGTGGCGTATGAAATAATAATAACAACATCGCCTAAATTTACAAGCTTTGCTGCGGGTCCGTTTAAACAAATAACACCACTTCCTCTTTTGCCTTTAATAACATAGGTAATAAACCGGTTGCCATTATTTTTATCTAAAATATGAACTTGTTCGTTTTCTATAAAATTTGCAGCGTCCATTAAATCTTCGTCAATAGAAACACTACCTATATAATCTAACTCAGCTTGCGTTACAGTTACGCAATGTAGTTTCGATTTCATTACTTGAATTTGCATAGCGCAAATGTAATAAAAAACTAATTTAAATAGGAGTTTCTGATTTTTTTGAATCAGCGATATTGATTGGATTTTCCGTAAAATTTAAATGATAACTTCATTTATATGTTAAAAGATATATTTAATAACTAACACCAAATGAAGTAATGCAATATGAAAACAAAAGCCTCAGTTTTAGGTTAGATAACAAACGAATAATAAAGATTTAAAATATTCAAGCAATTGAAAATCGAAATAAAATGAAGATTAAAAATATTTGGATATATACCTTAAAAAAGGTACTTTTGTACTTACATTAGAATTAATCTAATTAAGAATAAGACTCAATTAACTAACAACTAGCACTATACAGAGATGATAACAGTTAGCAATGCAGCAAAAGAACATGCTGCGAATTTAATAAAAGAAGAAAATAAACCTGAAAATACATTTATTAGAGTTGGAGTTGACGGTGGCGGTTGCTCGGGCTTGATGTATAATTTAGTATTTGATCATGAAATGAAAGAAGGCGACCAATTGTTTGAAGACAATGGTGTGAAAGTAGTAGTTGACCGCAAAAGTTTTTTATACTTAGTTGGCACTGAATTAGATTATAGTGGTGGATTAAACGGTAAAGGTTTTGTATTTAAAAACCCAAATGCAGAACGCACTTGCGGTTGTGGCGAATCTTTTT
>CAIYSA010000226.1 GCA_903928655.1 uncultured Bacteroidota bacterium | reverse complement strand
TTAATATGTCTCTGTTTTTTAAACTAGCAACAACTTCTGTGTGTATTGGCATTAATGCAAATAATAAAACGCTATAAAAGGCAATGTGAGGGGAATAATTACTGAATAATAATTTTAACACTGAAAATAAAACATACAGTCCTATGATATAAAGTAATAGGTTAAAAAAGTGGGAAATAATAACGTTTACGCCAAAGAATTGGTGTTCAATTGCAAATGAAATTTTTACAATGGGCCTGTATTCAAATTTCATATTATCCGCCCTTTCCAAATAATATGATTTTAAAAGCTTTGGAATTGCTCTAAATCCTTTTGAGGTAATGTTATCTTTTTCTGTTACAATGCTGTCGTCTAAAGAATAATCGTTTTTTAAAATGTTTCCATAAAACAATAATACGGACATAAATATTATTAGTCGCTCTTTATTGAAATATGCTTTAAGTTTATTCATAATTAATTAAATACTAATTTAATTAAATTTGGATTACTACAAAACATTTATTTACTTTACTTTAATAGTGGCTATCTTTCCTCAAATAATTGATGTGTTTTCGCAAAACACAAAACAGATTTATAATTATACTGTTTTTCAATTCAAACATCCTTCATTTACCAATGTTTATTATTGTGTTTTTTTAGCGTATGCTTTTTGTTTTTTGTTAGAAGTTATTTTGCCTAAACAAAGAGAGCATGGTTTGCTGAGCAGAAAAGGGTTTTGGTTAGATACATTTTATGTTTTTTTTAATGATGTTTTAATTTATATTATTGGATTATTTGGTATTTGTGCAGTTACCGAATTTTGTTTTCTTAAAATTTTAAATTTATTCAATGTACACTCATTAATAATTTATGACATCAAACAATGGAATCCATTTCTTCAAGTTTTTATTATGTTTGTGATACAAGATTTTTGTGAATTTTGTGCTCATTATTTATTACATCGCTCAAATTTTTTATGGTCATTTCATAAAATCCATCACGCTCAGGAAACTTTAGGTGCTGGTTCAACAAGGCGTTTTCATTTTGCCGAAATGTTTATTTTCAAACCGATCATTTATATACCTTTTGCAATGATTGGATATTCTGCTATGGATTATTTTTTGTTCCAAATTACGGTACAAAATGTTTGGGGTTTTTTCACACACACTAACATTAAAGTTAAATGGGGCTTTTTAAATTATATCTTTAATACGCCAGAAACACATTCTTGGCATCATGCAATTAATATTCCAAGACGTTATGGTGTAAATTATGCAAGTATTTTAAATATTTGGGATTTACTTTTTGGTTTTTATTATTTACCAAAAGGAATACATCCTAAAATTGGTATACCTGACCAAAAAAAAATGCCAACTACCTTTCTCAAACAAATGATTTATCCTTTTAAACTTATTTTTTCTGGAGAATATAAAAAAAACAGTGCCTTACAATCTAGTAACTCAAAAAAATAAATTATTCTTCCTTAATAATTTTATAAGTGAAAGTGTCGTATTTTGTAGTGATAATTAAAAAGTAAACTCCATTATTTAAAAGTGAAGTGTTTATATAATTTCCATCATCATAAGTAACTTTATTAGTTACATTTTCGCCTAATAAATTATAGCAACTAAAAGTGAAGTCTAACTTAGAATTAATTTTAATTTTGTCTTTTGTTGGATTTGGAAATATTAAAATATCGTTTTCTGAATTTATTAAATTATTATTTGATGTAGGAATTAAATTGCCAATATTTAGTTTTGTAAACATCCCATCAATACTCATATTTAATGTTGATTGATAAGCTGCTAATGATGTTGGGTAATTAGTACTATTACTTCCCCCCACAAAAATAAAATTTGAATTATTTATTGATACGCAATCCCAAGTGTCCTCATCTCCATTTCCGCCATAAAAACTTGTCCAATTTGGAACAAGATTAATTGTTGTTAATTTAGAAATAATTGCGTCGTAACTTACTCCTTTTGTTGGTTGAATTGGACTTCCAATCATTGGAAAATCATTACTATCAGATTTTCCAAGTAATGTTATTTCTGTTGGCGAAGACAAAATCATTCTAGTATTAACTTCATCTTGACTACCTCCTAATAAGGTTGATATTATTAAATTACCTAATGGAGAGAATTTTGAAACAAATAAATCATAGTTGCCATTATTTGTTGTTTGATAAGCACCAACAGTTAAATCGAAATCAGTTGATGTGGTATGACCACTTATGTATATGTTGCCTATTGCATCAGTTGTATTTCCCCATAAATCATCAATCCCACTGCCCCCTAAATAACTTGAGAAAACTCTCGTGCAATTTGAATCCAGTTTAATTATATAACCATCTAATAAACCATCATTTATCGTTTGATGTGAGCCTAAACTCGTACTTAGATTTGTGCTATAACTTCCTCCTATTCCTATTATATTATAATTTTGGTCAATAGATAATGCATGAATATCTTCTGAGCTATTACCTCCGTAATAGGTACACCATTTTAATTGACCGTTTTTGTCAAATCGTGCAATAAAAGCATCTGTGTTTGCTTGCTTAAGTTGTTGAAAGGATGATGGTGTTGTGTATAAATTATTACTTGTTGTTGTTCCTCCAATAATAACATTATTAAAGTTATCTACTTTAATTTCGAAGGCAAAATCACCTCCGTTTTTTCCAAAATATGTGCTCCAAATAATGTTACCGTTTGGATTTATTTTGGTAACAAAACAATCGTATCCACCTCCCGTAACAGCCTGAAAACAACCTGCAGTAGTATGGCTAGTTACACCTGATGTGTAACCACAAAAAACAATATTTCCATCGTTTGATATTGTTATTTTTTCTCCGCTATCATAAGAGGAGGTGCCAAAATAAGTGCACCATTTCAAAATCCCACAGCTGTCAAACTTACACAAAAACGCATCGTAATCCCCCGAATGCGTATCGTTAATTTTACCTAGTGTAATTGGCAAGTCTGTGCTATATGTATTACCTAAAATGTAACTATTTTTATTCGCATCAACACACACGCTTTTAATTTCATCCTGTTGTGTTCCCCCAAAATAGCTTGACACGAAATTACACGTTTGACCACTTATTTTATAAATAAAACAATTTAATAAAATGGTTATATAAAATAATTTTTTTATTTCATTTTTAAATTTCAAAATCTGAATTTTAAATAAAGTTAATTTTTTTTTAGAAATATGCTGAGTGTTTTTTCTTTATTTCAATGAGTGTTATCTATTGGACTTTAATATTTAGTTTTTCCGAATAAATCTGCAACTTTCTAAGGTTTTAAATAAAATCTTTTATTTAATTGATTTTTAATTGGTATTAAGTTATATCTTCTTTATTACATTGTATTAATGAGTGAAACATTCTTTTCAATTAGTAAACTGTAGATATTTTGAATTTATTTTTAATAAGTTTACTAAACGCTACTTAATATTTTATTAACTTGAGTTGAAATGAAAAAATCACCACAATTTTTTTTACAAATAATCTTCTTATTTATTTTAATTAATAATAAAATTCATTCACAAATTGTTGGACCAGATGCTTTTATAAAAGGGCTTCATCTCGAAATTGGTATTGCTGGATCTGGAGGCTATGAAGGCACATCGGCAGTTCCACCGGCAGGTATGCACCCGAGAGGTGGCTTTGGTGTATTTGGTTTTGTAGCTGATCCATTATTAAGTAGTTGGATAAATTTTAATGGGGATTATTTTACTCCAGGTACACCTGAAAACGGATGGGGTATTCAGGTTGGGAACTCATCCTTTAGCCCTGCTTTTAGTAATAATTGCAATGCACCAATAGATATCCTTGGCAGTATATCTGGTTATACTAGTGTTTTAGATTGTAGGAATATTTTTTGGAATGGATCGGTAACTTCTGGCACTACATCAATTGCCGCAAAGATTAATTATTTTTTGGATCAAACGGAATTGTATTATACCACAACGATTACTTTTACAAATAATTCTGCTGCTACAATTCCTATGATGTATTATTATAGAAATGTGGATCCCGATAATAATCAAGCTCTTTCTGGCAGTTATACAACTCAAAATTTAATTGAAAATCAACCCTCTGGTGCTTGTAATATTGCTTGTGTTAGTGCTAGTCAAGGTGCTTCAGCTGGTTCGGGCGCATCTTACATGGCTTTTGCGGGCTTAGATCCTGAGTTTAGAGTAAGTTATGGCGGTTTTGCTAATCGTTCAGGTTTTGATATTTGGAATGGAACAGGCGGGTTAACTGGAACTGTTGGTTCTACTAATTTTGCAGACGAAGCAATATCAATAGCATTTCGTATTCAAAATTTTTTACCTGGGACTTCGCGTACATTTAAGTTTGTTACTATTTTAGGTTCTGGTGATAAAATAAAAGCAGTAAATAATTTATTTTCTTTAACTTATCCAGGATCTTCAACTGTTGCGCCAGTTGCATGTTCGCCTGTGGTTCCGCCAGATACTGTAAAGATTTGCGGACCAACCTTAATTTCTGTTGCTGGTCCTGGTCTCACTGGTTTTACTTGGTCTTGGTCGCCAACATCTTTTTTATCTAGTTCAACTACATTTAGTGCAACTGTAAATCCTCCGGCAACAACGGTTTATACAATTACTGGAATTCCTACAAATACATGTGTTGGAGCCCCACTTTCTTATACGATTGTTGTAAAACCGAATATTACTTCATTATCAATTACGCCATCAGCTACTTATTGTCCAGGAGCAACTATTTTGCTAACTGCATCTGGTGCAGGAATCGGAGGGTCTTATTCTTGGACTGGACCAAATAGTTTCACTTCACCTATTCAATCACCTTCAATCCCATCTTGTTCTTTAATTAGTGCAGGAATATATACGGCAGTTATTACTACATCTGCAGGGTGTATAGCAACTACCACTACAAATGTTTCTGTGTTAACTGCAATTTCTTCTTTTTCCATACCAATATCTACCAAATGTTTAACAGGTAATAGTTTTAGTTTTATTAATACTGGAACAGTAGGAGGAACTCATTCTTATTCATTTTCCCCTTCTATTGGAGCGCCGCCTTCTGGTTCAACACCTAGTTATACAGGTAGTTTTTCAGCACCAGGAACTTACACTGTCACCCATACAGTTGTATCAGGTGGATGCACAAGTATATCAACTTTGACGGTTGTTGTAAACCCAATGCCATCAGTATCAGGAACTGCAACAAATGCCAGTTGTGGATTGAGTAATGGCGTAATAGTTATAAATAATTTATCTGCATTAGGCCAAGGGCCATTTGTTTTCACAAACAATGGAACTGCAGTTCCGTCTCAAACGATTACAGGATTAGGAGCAGGGACTTATACATTAGGTATAATCAATATATTTGGCTGTACATTTACGCAAACAATAGCTGTAACTGTAACTACAGGACCATCTTCGATATCAGGAATTTCAACACCAGCAGGTTGTGGTTTATCTAATGGATCTTATTCTATTACAGGAGTAACAGGTGGCGCAGCAGCTTATACATATAGTATTAATGGCGTGTCTACTGGAAGTGTTTGCTCAGGTTTAGCACTTGGAACAAAAACAATAACCGTAAGAGATGCAAATGGATGTATTTATAATCAAACCATAACTATTGGAGGAGCAGTTGGTCCAACCTTGATATCAGGAATATCAATACCAGCAAGTTGTGGATTATCAAATGGATCTTATTCAATAACAGGCGTAACAGGCGGCACGGCAGCTTATACTTATAGTATTAATGGCGTGTCTACCGGAAGTTTGAGTTCAGGCTTATCAGCAGGAGTAAAAACGATTACAGTAAAAGACGCTATTGGCTGTATTTACAACCAAACTATAAGTATTTTAGCAATAACAGGGCCAAGCACAGCT
>CAIYSA010000225.1 GCA_903928655.1 uncultured Bacteroidota bacterium | reverse complement strand
TAATTTTATATAATTTTTTTCTCCTTGTTGTATGGATGACGAATTATTGAAATGAAATTCTTCATCAGGAGTTAGTGATTTAATTAAATCAAATAGTTGATTACTTGGTTTCATTTTATTTGGGTAAATTAACTTAAAGTTGCTTGTTTATATTTTTCACTTACCAGTTCACTCATTTTAACGCCATTTAGTTTTGAATTTATATATGATTCTATTTCAAAATAATAATTTACATTGTCTTCATGTGGGTCTTTCATAACTTCAGCTAAGTCTTTTTTGAAAGATTCAAAAATTATTTTTTCGTTTTCTTTTTTATCTACCTTAATTTCTGCTAGCTTTTCAAAGTACGATAAAATTAAATTTTCAGTCTTAAAGTGAGAAATTTGATGATTTTTATTTTGTTTTAAAGTGAGGATAATATAATTAAGTTGTTTCAAATTATTTAGTTCATAATTTAATCCAATATTTATAATTCGTGCAAATGATTGTAAATCTTCTCTCAACATTTTATTTCCCTGACTTAAAACTTTTGTTATGTAGTGCTGAGCTTTTTTATAATTACCAAAATAGGTATGCATGATTGCTATGATGTAATCAAAAACAATTTCTTCTTCTTTGTTAATTTTTTCTTGATATTTTTTTAATATGTTTTCAATTTCAACAACTGTTTTTTCTGCTTCAATACTGTTTCCTGTATTAATATGTATTGTCAGTTGAGCATTTAAAACGTTGGTAATAATTTTTAATTGTAAATCAGTTGTATTGAATGCCTTGTATGTTGCCTTATTTTGCAAGTCGTTTATTCTTGTTTGGCAAGTTTTAAATTTTCTTTCTTCAAAAGCAATATTAATTAAATTGTTTAAAGTTGTAATATATCTATTAGGCATTTCTTCAATTAATTTTGGATACTTATCCATTAATTCAAGTAATAGTTGGCATTCTGTTTCCCTGCTTTCATTATCTTGGCATCTGCAAAATAATACAGAGCGGCAATGGTGATAAATAATTAACGCTTTATTGCTATAAACTAATTTTTCGTTTTTTAATAAAGGAGAATTCAAAAAAGAGGCTATCGAATCTAAATCTTGTTGTGTTTTTGCTTTATTTTTTTGCCTAGTATTTAAATTAATTTTCGAATATAAAAGAGCGTATTCTCCTAAATTTTTGGCTTTCTTAATTACCTCTTCTTCTTCTTTAATTAAATTTATTAGCGTGTTATTAATTATGTTAAATTGATTTTCAATGGTAATTAACATTTTTTCGAGCCCAATTAATTCGAGAACAAAATGGAAGCGTTCATATAAATAGGCTTCTTGTTTTTGTTTATTTAAAATCTTTCTGCATTGTTTGTATTGTGCTTTGTCAAATAAATTTAAAACATTTGTTATTTCATCTTTAATTACAAATGAGGCACTACTATCAGCATAAAATAATCTTAAACTTTTTAAAATAAAATTATATAAGTTTTCCAAATTTCCTTTAATCTTATAATGTTCAGGGGAATAAACATCTTCAGTTTCTATTTTATTAAAAAATGAAATTAACTCAATTGGTATTTTGGTTGCGGATGCATTTAATTTTAAAAATCTTTTCTCTGATTTTGATAGGGATTTTACTAAATCATATAAATCTTTATTTGATATTAAATTCATTATAGAAATAAAATTTTAACGTTTAATTAATGTAATCCTAAATATTAAATTACGAAGTAATGCTTTTTTTTTATCTTTAAATAAAATTATTTACCATGTCTCGAATTTTAACGTTTGCCTTAATAGGATTCCTATCTATTAGTAATTATAATTTTGCACAAATAAAAGGGTGCCAAGCATCTAAAACTGCGGCTGTGGCTGCTATTTATTCATCTCCTGAAAACTTGAGGAGTGATACAATTAATATATTGAAGTACACAATTAACCTTGATATTACAGATTTTATTGGACAAAAAATAAAAGGGAACACCGTTGTTAAATTTGCACCAAAAATTAATGGCCAAACCAAGTTGCGATTGGATTTATTGAAAATGACTATTGATAGTATTAAATTAGGTGCTAGCATTTTAACTTATAATTATAATGATACATTATTAAAGATAAATCTACCAAGTATTTATAACGTTGCCGATACAGGCAATGTGGCTGTTTATTATCACGGAATACCACAAGGTGATCCTGCTGGTTGGGGTGGTTTCGCTTTTAGTGGCAATTATGCTTATAATCTCGGGGTTGGTTTTGGCGCTAAGCCACATAATTATGGTAGGGTTTGGTTTCCTTGTTTTGATAATTTTGTAGAAAAATCTAAATATGAGTTTAATATTATTACTGATACATCAAAAACTTCATTTTGTAATGGACTTCTAATTTCTGATGTTAAAGTTGGAAGTAAACGAACCCGCAATTGGATTTTAAATAAAGAAATCCCTTCTTATTTAGCCTCTGTTGCGGTAGCAGATTATACCCAAGTTAATTGGAATATTATGGGTGCTTTAGGAAATATCCCTGTTGTTTTGGCTGCTCGAAAAACTGACACAACGGCTATGAAAAATGGATTTATACATTTGCCAAATGCGGTTTTAGGATTTGAAAATTATTATGGCCCTTATGTTTGGAATAGAGTTGGCTATTGTTTAGTTCCTTTTTCAAGTGGAGCTATGGAACATGCAACAAATATTGCATATCCACAAGCTGCTACTGCTATTGCCTATGAATCACAATTAATGGCTCATGAATTATCTCATCATTGGTGGGGCGATTTAATGACCTGCGAAACGCAAGAAGATATGTGGTTGAACGAAGGTTTAGCAAGTTATAGCGAACGATTATTTTTAGAATGGACTTATAATTATGCGAAATATTTAGCTGAAGTAAAATCTGTTCATGATGGTTTATTGAAATTTGCTCACCTCGATGAAAAAGGATTTAGAGCAATTTCAGGCGTTCCACATGAATATACTTATGGAGATCATGTATATAAAAAAGGCGCAGATGTTACTCATACATTGAGAACTTACATGGGTGATTTAGCCTTTTTTAATGGTTTGAAATATGTATTAATTCAAAAAGCATATAAAAACATGAATAGTTTAGAGTTTAGAGATTTACTTCAAACTTCATCTGGACAAAACCTTATTCCGTTTTTTGATAATTGGGTAATGAATGGAGGTTGGCCACATTTTTCAATTGATTCGGTAAAAACAATTGGAACTGCTGCTCCATATTCGAATGTTGTATATGTGAAACAAAAATTATTTGGTGCACCAACATTATATACAGGCGTGCCATTAGATATAACGTTTATGAATACTTCATGGACAAAAGAAATAAAAACGGTAAACATGAGTGGTGCAACTGGTGCGTTTTCTTTTACAACAAATGCTAAGCCTATTTATATCGGAATTAATAATGAATCTAGAATTAGTGATGCCATTTCATCAGAATATAAAACAATAAAAACAAATGCCACAATTAATTATACTTTAGGAAAAGCAATTTTTATTGTTTCAAATAAAGGGATTGATTCCTCATTTGTTAGAGTTGAACATAATTTTGCAAAGCCTGATGCGTTTAAAATAAATACTTATAATTTCAGATTAAATTCACAACACTATTGGAAAGTAGACGGAATTTTGTCAGCTGGCTTTTTAAGTAAACTACGATTAAATTATGATGGAACAAAGACTACAACTGGTGGAAGTTATATTGATACTTGCTTAACTATTATAAATGGAGATAGTATTATTTTGTTGTATCGAAAAAATGCGGCAGATGATTGGAAGGAAGTTGAGAATTATACTAAGTTTAAAATATCAACAAAAACAGGTTACTTTACAGTGGATACCTTAAAATTTGGTGAGTATGTGTTTGCAAATGGCAGAAGTAATGTGTTAATTGGATTAGAGGAAAAATCAGGAAAAAACAATTATTTACATATTTATCCAAATCCAGCAGCGCAATTATTGAATGTGAAAATTCAACATATTAATCACTCGTCATTTAATATAATTGAAATTTATGACATGCAAGGCAAATTAATCAAGCAAATTAAAAACATTGAAGCTGACAATTCGATTGATGTTTCTTCATTTTCTAAAGGCTCGTTTATCTTAAGCTTAAAAAATAAAAAAGGTGAATTAGAAAGTAAAGTGTTTGTTATTGAGTAATATTAAAATTCTTTACTATTTCCTCACAAATAAATTCAGCAGCTTTTCCATTGCCAAACAATGGTGGATATATTAAATTATTGTTTGAATTTAATAAATCGTAAGCTTTTAATACAGCAGTTTCATTTGCATCTACAAGAATAGCCACACCACATTCCACAATTTCGACCCATTCGGTTTCTTTTCTTAAAATAACACAAGGTTTCTTAAAATAAAACGCTTCTTTTTGTAAACCGCCACTATCCGTTACTACCAGTTTGCAATTACTCTCAAGCACAATCATTTCAATAAAAGAAACAGGTTCAATAATTTTAATACGTTTATTTGATACTATTTTTTCGTATAAAGTAGCACTTAAATTACTTTTCAATAAATGATTTGTACGAGGATGCAAAGGCAAAATAATATCGATATGATGTTGTTCTGTTATTTTATTTAAAGCGCTAAAAATTGCATTTAACCTGTCAGGCTCATCTGTATTATTATTGCGGTGAATGGTGGCTAAAATAAAATTATTTTTTTCTAATTGGTTAGAATTTAAAATGGTTTCATTTTTATTTGCAATTTCCATAAAATGCAAACTGTTGTCATACATCACATCTCCACTATGATATATTTTAGGATTATCTAAATGATATGGTGCACTTGTTTCAGTTTTGAAGCCTTCTTTTATCAAATTTTGATAACCAGATTGTGTTGGCGAAAACAATAAAGTAGAAACATGGTCGCACATAATTCTATTAATCTCTTCTGGCATTTTTTTATTAAACGAGCGTAAGCCAGCTTCAATATGTATAACGTCAATATGTATTTTACTAGCCGCAATTGCCCCAGCTAAAGTAGAATTTGTATCGCCATATAATACGATTGCATTTGGTTTTTCTATAACTAAAATTTCTTCAATTCCTTCAATCATTTTAGCGGTTTGCTTTCCGTGATTTCCGCTACCAACATTTAAATTATAATTGGGTTGCGGAATATTTAATTCTTCAAAAAAAACAGCACTCATATTTGCATCATAATGTTGTCCGGTATGAATAATAATTTCAGTTATCGATTCTTGAAAATGATTTCTGATAGCACGGCTTAATGCTGCTGCTTTTATTATTTGTGGCCTTGCGCCAATTATGGTAATAATTTTTATCATACTTATAATATGCCTTCGTCGGCGAAACTAAAATAGGCTTGATTGCCAATGATTAAATGATCTTGAATATTAATATCAAGGAAGCTTGTTACTTCTTTTATTTTTTTTGTTAAACTAATGTCTTGTTGGCTAGGGTTTAAATTTCCAGATGGATGATTGTGAGCTAGAATAATAGCACTTGCCAAACATTCGATTGCTGGTTTTAAAACCAATCTCGCGTCAACTACTGTTCCGCTAACGCCACCCCTGCTAATACATTCTGTTTTTATAACGCTATTATTTCTGCTTAAATAAATAACCCAAAATTCTTCGTGAGGCAAATCTTCCAGTTTTTGTTTTATAACGTTATAGGCGTGTTTTGAACTACTAATTTTTATTTTTTCTTCATCCGTTTTATCTGTTCGCCTTCTTCCAATTTCTAATGCTGCTAAAATAGTTACAGCTTTTGCCTCACCAACCCCTTTAAATTTTTTTAAATCATTTAGTTGTAATTTTGCTAATTGATTTATCGAATTATTATTTGTATTTAAAATACGCTGAGCAAGCTGCAATGCCGTTTCTTTGCGGTTACCGGATGACAACAAAATGGCTAGTAATTCAGCATCAGATAATGATTGCCTTCCCTTTGTAACCAATTTTTCACGAGGCCGGTCATCTTCCGCCCAGGCTTTAATGGTTAAATGTTTATGTATTTGTTCTTCCAATAGTTTGAGATACCCTAAAAGTAATTCTTTTTGATATACCAAACAAACTTAGGTTTTGGAAGAATTTGAAGATATTATTTTTTTGTATAACTATTAAAATAATACTTTTGTACACATGGATTTTAAATCTTCTATTCAAATTTTAAAACATAAGGAATTTAGGTGGTTTGTTTTTGCTCGCTTTTTTTTAACGTTGGCAATACAGATGCAGTTTAGCACTATTTACTTACAAATTTATTATGAGTTTACTAAAGATGAATTAATGCTTGGTTTAATTGGTCTTACTGAAGCATTACCTTTTATTGTTACATCTTTTTTTTCAGGACATTTAGCTGATATTATCAATCGTAAAAAGATTTTATTAATCGGTTGCTTTGCATTATTATTAGGCTCTTTGTTTTTATTTGCTTTTAGTAGCTCTTTTTTTACTGGGTTATCTGGTTTTGGCTTAGCACCATTATTTTTTGTGGTTTTTATATTTGGGATCACGCGTTCGTTTTTAGCTGTTAGTACAACACCTTTTATGAGTCAAATAGTTCCGCGCGAAATGTATACTCAATCTACAACATGGAATAGCACGGCATGGCATTTAGGGTCTATTTTAGGTCCTGTTGCGGCAGGTGTTTTATATGGTTACAGTAACTCATTTCATGCAAACTGGTGCTACAGTGTTACGTGTATTTTATTTTTATTAGCCATTATTTTTTATAGTTTAATTGGCTCCAAACCAGTTCCTCTAAAAACTAAAATTGAAACATTTACAGAAAGTATGAGCGTTGGAATTAAATTTGTATTTAAAAATAAATTAGTGTTAAGTGCGTTGTCGTTAGATTTGTTTGCTGTATTATTTGGTGGCGCTGTTGCTTTAATACCAGCATTTACTGATAAAATTTTACATCTAGGCCCCGAATCGTATGGCTTATTAAGAACAGCCCCCGCTTTTGGAGCTGTTATAATGGCATTATATTTAGCCGTAAAACCTCCTGGAAAAAAAGCCGGAATTAGTTTGTTAATTTCTGTAGCAGCATTTGGCATATTTACTATTTTGTTTGCGCTATCTACAAATTATTGGTTAGCTTTTGCGATGTTATTTTTTACAGGCGCGTTCGATAATATCAGTGTTGTTATACGTCATAGTATTTTGCAACTTTCTACACCAGATGAAATGCGCGGAAGAGTTGCTGCCGTTAATAGCATTTTTATTGGAAGTAGTAACGAAATTGGGGCTTTCGAAAGTGGAGTGGCGGCTCGTTTATTAGGATTAGTTCCTTCTATAGTGTTTGGTGGCGCCATGACAATTTTAGTTGTTCTTGGTATACATAAAGTTAATCCAAAACTTGAAAAATTAGATTTAACTAAATTGGAATAATGCCTGACGCTTTAATTGAAATAAAAAATTTATTAGATGAAAAATATTTTCAATTTAATAATACAGCTTTTATCGAAACGGATCCTATTTCTATTCCTCATCAGTTTTCAAAAAAAGAAGACATTGAAATTTCAGCATTTTTAATGGCAACCATTGCTTGGGGTAATCGTACTTCAATCATCAATAATGGTAATAAGTTGATGGCGCTTATGAATCAAACACCTCATGATTTTATTTTAAATTTTTCAAAAAAAGATGAGCTACGTTTTCAAAACTTTGTTCATCGAACATTCAATTCAAACGATTGTATTTTCTTTTTACAGGCTTTAAAAAATCTCTATAAAAATCATGGTGGTTTAGAACATGCTTTTTCTGATGGATTTAATAAAAAAGATGAAAATGTAAAAACTGCTATCTCAAATTTTAGAACACTTTTTCTATCCTTGCAGCATTTATCTCGTGTTGAGAAACATGTGTCTAATCCATTAAGTAATTCAAGCGCAAAGCGTTTATGTATGTTTAAACGGGTAATTAAGGAGGTAGTATAATTTTTAATAATATTACCTTCGCAAACAATGCATGATGCCTCGGAGATAAATAACATAAAAACATTTTTAGATGAGAAGGTAGATGAGTTCAATAGGGTTTCCTTTATTGAGCTTGACCCTATCTCGATACCACATAGATTCAGTTCAAAGGAAGATATAGAGATTTCGGGGTTTCTCGCTGCAACCATTGCATGGGGTAACCGAAAAAGTATTATTCAAAATGCCAATAAATTAATGGACGATATGGGTGAAAGCCCATTTGATTTTGTAATGAATGCTTCCAGACAGCAGTTAAAAAAAATACAATTTGTGCACCGAACTTTTAATAGTGATGACCTAATGGTTTTTATTAAATGTCTCCGAAACATATATATTTATCATGGAGGTATGGAAAAAATATTTGCGAATGGTGCTACAATTGATTCAATGCAACCTGCAATAACTGAGTTTAAACGTATGTTTTTTAGTATCGACCATTTAGAACGAACAGAAAAACATGTTAGCGATCCTGAAAAAGGCAGCTCGGCTAAGCGAATAAATATGTATTTAAGATGGATGGTAAGAAACGACAAACATGGCGTTGATTTTGGTATTTGGAAATCGATATTACCAAGTCAATTGTGTTTGCCATTGGATGTGCATACTGGAAATGTGAGCCGTAAATTAGGGTTATTAATTCGTAAACAAAATGATTGGAAATCTGTTGAAGAGATAACAAATGTCTTGAAGCAATTTGATAAAAAAGACCCTATAAAATACGATTTTGCATTGTTTGGATTGGGTGCTTTCGAAAGCTTTTAAATGCTGATTTCGACAAATTTATATGCTTTTTAATGCTTAAATTTACCGCACAAATGGAAACTATAAAATTAAATACGATTGAAGAAGCACTTACTGATATTAAAAACGGTAAAGTTGTAATAGTAGTTGATGATGAAGACAGAGAAAATGAAGGCGACTTTATTACTGCTGCTCGTAACGTAACTCCCGAGGTTATTAATTTTATGGCAACTCATGGTCGTGGTTTAATTTGTACAGCTGTAACAGAAGAAAAAGCTAAAGAATTGCAATTAGAAATGATGGTTTCTAATAATACCGCCACTATGGAAACTGCATTTACGGTTTCTATTGATTTATTAGGCCATGGTTGTACAACTGGTATTTCAGCATCAGACAGATCTAAAACTGTATTAGCAATGATTGATCCAGCTATGAAAGCTTCTGATTTTGGCCGTCCTGGACATATTTTTCCTTTAAAAGCAAAGCAAGGCGGAGTGTTGCGTAGAACTGGACACACAGAAGCTACGATTGATTTGGCACGTTTAGCAGGTTTTGAACCTTGTGGTGCCTTAGTTGAAATAATGAACGAAGATGGTACAATGGCTCGCTTGCCTGATTTGGTGAAGATTGCCGCTCGTTTCGATTTAAAAATTGTTACTATAAAAGATTTAATAGCTTATCGATTAGCAAAAGAAAGTATTGTAACCCGCCAAGTAGAAGTTGATATGCCAACTGTTTGGGGTGATTTCAAATTAATTGCATATAAAGTTGAAACTAACGGTCAAGAGCACATGGCTTTAGTTAAAGGCACATGGGAAAAAGATGAACCTGTTTTAGTTCGTGTACATTCATCTTGTGTAACAGGCGATATATTTGGTTCTTGCCGTTGTGATTGCGGCCCTCAATTACATCAAGCTATGGAACAAATAGAAAAAGCTGGCAAAGGTGTAGTAGTTTATATGAATCAAGAAGGCCGTGGTATTGGTTTGCTAAACAAATTAAAAGCCTACAAATTGCAAGAAAATGGTAGAGACACTGTTGAGGCAAATTTGGAATTGGGTTTTAAAATGGATGAACGTGATTACGGGGTTGGTGCGCAAATTTTAAGAGATTTAGGATTAAGTAAAATAAAATTGTTATCTAATAATCCAGTTAAACGCGTTGGTTTAATGGGTTATGGTTTAGAAATTGTTGAGAGTTTGCCTATCATTATTCCTTCTAATAAGCATAATGAAAAATATTTGCAAACTAAAAAAGATAAAATGGGACATAGCTTTTAGTAGTAATATTTTATGCTAGACTTTGATATAAACATTAATTTTTAAAATGTATTTTGCTTAAAAAAAATTTAACCACATAGAAATATAGAAAATATGCATTGTAAAGGATGTATTTAGAAATTTCATTTTAACCATAGTGTGCTATGTGAGAAGTGACACTTCATCTGCTAAAGCGCTATTTATCTGAATTTTTATAAAACCTATGTTTCTATGTGGTTCATTATTTTATTACAAAACCCTTATTATTTATGGAATTAAACTATCGCGATGGCGAACTTTTATTAATTAATAAACCTTACACTTGGTCTTCGTTTCAGGCTGTAAATAAATTGAAGCACGCTTTAAAAAAGCATCCGTCACTTTTATTAGACGAAAAATTTGTTCATTTAAAAATTGGTCATGCAGGAACCCTAGATCCTTTAGCTACAGGTTTATTAATTATTTGTACTGGAAAAAAAACGAAAGAAATTTCTCAGTTTCAGGATTTGCCAAAAGAATATACTGGTACTTTTTTTATTGGTGCAACAACACCATGTTTTGATATGGAAAAAGAAGTTGATTTTATTTTTCCAACTGAACATATTACGGAAGAATTAATTCAGGAAACTGTAAAATTATTTATGGGGAAACAACAACAAGTGCCACCCATGTTTAGTGCCATTAAAGTGAATGGAAAACGCGTGTATGAATTGGCACGGTTAGGAAAAGAGATTGAGTTAAAAGCACGTGAAATTGATATTTTAAATTTTGAAATCACATTTTTCAAGCTTCCTCATGTTGGGTTTAAAATTAATTGCACAAAGGGAACTTATATAAGAAGTATAGCGCGCGATTTTGGTTTAGCTCTAAATAGTGGCGCTTATTTAACTGAACTTTGCCGTACAAAAATTGGAGACTTCAGTATTGAAAATGCTAAAACACCAGAAGAATTTATCCAAGATAATTCATATTAAATATGTACTAAAACGCACACGGTTTGGTGTTTAAGAATTTATACCATTAGCTTATATGTTTTAGTCTATGTGTTAGTTCGAGCGGAGTCGAGAACAGTTTAGCATCTCGACTTCGCTCGATGTGACATTAAACTATCTAATAAATATATTTGGTATTATTTCCCTAGTTTATTTAAACTTTCAACAGCTGGCTCATAGTTTGGTTTTAATTGTAAGCACATATTAAAATCCGAATAGGCGTTGTTTTTATCTTTTAATTGCTGATAACAAACACCGCGTGCATAATAAGCTTCGGCATATTTTGGCTCTGCATTAATTGCTTTTGTAAAATAGGCAAGTGCTTTATTAATATCATTATTAATATCAAGTTCAATAGCACCCATATTATAAAATGAATTTTTATGTAATGGGTCAAGTTTAATTATTTCGTTATAAATAACTAAAGCTTCATCTGTTTTATTAATATCCTGTAGGAGTTTAGCTTTTGCATATAACGCTTCCGTGCTTTGCGGGTTCAACGCTAAAGCATTATTATAATATTCAATAGCTATTGGGTTTTTTCTGTTGGCGTAAATTAAACCTAAATCTAAAAATGCTCCAAAGTTTTTATTGTCTTGTTCAATGGCAGTTTCTAAACTTGATACCGCTTTTGCGGTATCGCCAGTCTCTTTATACATACTTCCTTTTAAATAATAAGCCTTCGCTAAATTCTGATTAATTTTTAAAGCTTCATTTATTTTTGCAAATGCCGGTTCATATTGCTTTACAAAATATAAGAGTTCTCCTAATTTTAATAAGGCATCTGTGTTCTTAGGAAACTTAACACTAATTTTGTCTAATACATCTTTAGCACTATGCGTTTCGTTTGCTGAAAAAAAGATGTCGGCTTCAAGTAAATAGGAATTTACATTTGTGCTATCAATTCGTAATGAGCGTTTGGCATCATTCATAGCCTCTTCTGTTTGTTTGTATTTCAAATAGATATAAGCTCTTTCATTATACAGTAAAGCATCATTTGGATTTTCTAATAATTTTTTATTTACCGCTGCAAGTTCAGGCGATTTAATAATTTTTAGTATAGAATCAGTATGCGCAACATCTTCCTTTGTTGACTCAATTGTTGGTTTACACGAATAAAAAAGAAATGCTACAATGGTAACTAAGAAAAATTTCGTCATAAATTTGGTTTATAAATCGTTTGCATTTGCTATTAATTCAGCAACATCAAGTACTTTTGTTTGCGCTTCTTTATTAAAATGTTTAACACCATCCGTCATCATTGTATTACAAAAGGGGCATCCAACAGCAATTATATCAGGGTTATGAGATAGAGCTTCTTCCGCACGTTCTACATTTACTTCTTTGGTTCCTTTTTCTGCTTCCTTAAACATTTGTGCGCCACCAGCACCACAACATAAGCCATTGGCTTTATTGCGTTTCATTTCAACTAATTCCGCATCTAATTTTTGTATCACCTCGCGGGGAGCTTCATATACATGATTAGCTCTGCCTAAATAACAAGGGTCGTGAAACACAATTTTTTTACCTTTAAATTCACCACCTTGTACTTTTAATTTGCCTTCATTAATGAGTTGTTGCACTAATTCGGTATGATGTATAACTTCATATTTTCCACCTAATTCTGGATATTCATTTTTAATTGTATTAAAGCAATGTGGGCAACCTGTTACAATTTTTTTTACGTCATAACCATTTAAAATAGTGATGTTTTGCATGGCTTGCATTTGAAATAAAAATTCATTTCCTGAACGTTTTGCTGGATCTCCAGTACAACTTTCTTCAACACCAAGTACTGCAAAATTTGCACCTACATGGTTTAATATTTTCACAATTGCTTTTGTTATTTTTTTAGCTCTATCGTCAAAACTACCGCTGCAACCAACCCAAAATAAAATATCGGGTGTTTCGCCTTTAGCAATTTTTTCTTGCATAGTTGGAACATGAATTACTGTATCGCTCATAATCTATTTTTAAGTTTCTTAAAATTAATTTTCATTAATCCAATTTGCTCTGTCTGCCGGACTAAATTGCCAAGGCGCCCCATTATTTTCTAAATTAGAAAACATCCCATTTAATTCTGTTGGTGCTGAGCTTTGTTCTAATACTAATTGTTGACGCATACCAACTATTATTGCTAATGGATCAATGTTTATTGGGCATTCTTGTACGCAGGCATTACAAGTATTACATGCCCAAATTTCTTCAGATGCGATGTAGTCACCTAATAACGATTTGCCATCATCAACAAATGTTCCTTTGTTGGCATCAATGTTTTTACCAACTTCTACTAATCTATCGCGAGTGTCCATCATTATTTTTCGTGGTGACAATGTTTTACCTGTCATATTTTGCGGACATACAGAAGTACATCTTCCGCATTCGGTGCAAGAATATGCATCTAATAAATTTTTCCAAGTTAAATCGGTTACATCTTTTACTCCAAATTTAATGGCAGCATTTGGGTCTAAAACGGGCTGATAAGCTGGGTCAAAGTTTGGTTTTACAACATCTGTTACTTCAAATAAATTAGTGAAACTTCCTATAGGTTTTAAGTTGCTGAAATAAGTATTAGGAAATGCTAAAAGCACATGCAAGTGTTTCGAAATTGGTAAATAATTTAAGAAGCCAAACACCATTAATAAATGTCCCCACCAACCAATTCGCTCAATCACATGCAAGCCTTCTGTAGGCATACCACCATAAATCATTGGGCCTAAATGTTTGCTAATAGAGAAGTTAAAAGAGCCATCATTTAAATCAGTAGCATGCGAAAACCCTCTAGAATAAAGCACTTCATCGGCGCCATTCATCATAAAAATAAAACAGATTAATATAATTTCGGCAATCAAAATTAAATTAGCGTCTAATTTTGGCCACCCATTTAATTCGCTTTTCACAAGTCGTGGAATTTTTAATAAATTTCTTCTTGCTAAAAATGCTATTGTTCCAATAAATGCAAGAACAGATAAAATCTCAATTAAACTAACAATAAATGTATAAAAAGAACCTAGTGTTGGCCTAAAAGATCGATGATTTCCGCTTATTCCATCAACAATAATTTCAATTAATTCTATTTGTGTGATTACAAATGCAACATATAAAAATAAATGTAAAATTGCTGGAATTGGACGATTGAACATTTTTTTTTGTCCAAGTGCTACTAATACCATTGTTTTTATTCGTTCTCCTTTGTTATCTTTTATAGAAATATCTTTACCTAGTAAAATATTTCTGCGTACTTTTTTTGCATTTTTTACGAAAAACAAACTTGATGCAAGAAAAATGATAGTAAAAATGATTGTTGAAATCATAGAAAATTTTTATGGTTTAATTGTTTTTGCTTTTGGCTCAGGCGTTGGTTTATCTTTCTTTCCAAATACTGAAACATGAATATATCGGCCTGGATTTGCTTTTAGGTCAATCAATAATTTATCTAAATCTGCACTTGAAGCATTAAGGTGATTATATAATGAATCGTTTTTCATTAATTTACCAATTGTACCTTTTCCGCTATTTATTTGTGTCATTGTAATGCTTAACTCTTTAAGAGTTTTATCCGCATTAGCAATTGCACTTTTTAATTCAGATTTTGATAAACTATCAGATAGGCTGCTGAAGTTATTAATGATGTTACTTATTTTTTCTTTATCATTGTCAAGCATTGTAGCCAAGCTGTTGAGTTTGGTTAAAATTGCTGATATTTTTATTTTTTCTGTAGCAACTAAATCATCAAGTTTATAAGCTGTTTTTTCAAGACTTTCAATTGCTTTTTTAATGCTTTCGAATGATTTATTTAAATTATCTCTTGTTTTATCGTTTAACACAAATTGAACAACCGTCATTACAGAATCAATGGATGAAATAAGTCCTTCTGCCTTATGCTGCAATGGTGTTAATTGCTTGCTTACAGCAGATTTTAAGCCTTCTTCATTTTCCGCATATAATGTATCTCCCGATTTTACAAATTCTGTTTCCTTGCTATAAATTATTTCAACAGCTTTAGAGCCTAATAAATCTGAACTTATTGATTTTGCAATAGAATGCTTTGGGATATTTACATCTTCGCTAAGTAAAAATTTTACTAAAACTGCATATTGGCCATTTGATTGTTGAAACAGAGAAATTTTGTTTATTTGGCCAACTTTAAAGCCATTAATTAGCATTGGATTGGCTTCAATTAACCCGTCAATTTTCGGATAAACAGCATAAAGTTCAAACTTATGGCTAAATAAATCCTTGCCTTTTAGGAAATTAAATCCCCAAATAAAAAGTCCTATTGAGGAAGTAACAACTAAGCCTATTTTAAATTCTTTGGTAATTTTCATAATAATTTTGAAGTCCTAAGATACTGATTTTTTCCTTAAATAAAACTTACTATTTTCCCTTTTCCTTATCAAATTTTCCGGTTTTTTTATTATATCCAAAAGGGCAATGTTTACAGCCGTTTTTGCAGCAATATCCTCTTTTTAAATGGTATTTTTCAGTATAAATGATATAACCTTCAGGGCTTAAGTAAAACTCACTTGGGTCTAATTCTTTTTTAAACATATTAGATGTAAAAATAGATAAATAACAATTACCTTTAGCGAGATTATGTTTAAACGTGTATTATATTTTTTAATTGTTGTGAATGGATATTTTTCCTTTTACGCTCAAACGGATTCTTTGATAAAATCTAAGAAACATAAATTAGTTTTAGGAAATGATTCTAATGTTGTTTTTTCTGGAACTAGAATTGTCACTAAAACAGATACTGGGAGTATTCACAAAATTGAGTTAAGTGGCTATGTTAGCACTTATTATGCTCATTATTCCGATGAAACACAGAGTAGTAATGGTTTTGTTCAATTCCCAACAATGGCACCTCGTAATAATCAATTTGGATTAAATTTAGCTCAAATTGGAATGGAATATCACGATCAAAAAGTGAGAGGTAATATTATATTGCATTACGGTGATATCCCTGAAACCAATTGGCCAAAACCTTTTACACTTATACAAGAGGCTCATGTTGGCGTACAATTAGTAAAAAAACTATGGTTGGATGTAGGCTTTTTTAAATCTCATATTGGTTTAGAAAGTATACAGCCTCGCGAAAATATTACATCAAGCATGTCTGTTATAGATTTTTATGAGCCGTATTATTTTAGTGGCGCAAAATTGACCTATCAATTAAACACTAAGTTGAGTTTACAGATAAACGCGTTTAATGGTTACAATACCTATGTTGAAACAAATAAGAATAAAGCTCTTGGATTCTCCGTGTTATATGATGTTAATGATCGTATTTCTATAACCTATAATGCTTTAAGTTGCGATGAAACACCAGATAATGTTAAAACTAAACACCAGCGTTTTTATCACAATTTATATGGAACGTTTAAACTTAGGAAATTAAGTTTTGGAATTGAAGCAAATTATGGGACGCAAAAAAACTCAAAATTATTTGATTCTACAAAAACTGCATCAATAAATAGTGCCTTAATTGTTTTAAAATATCAGGTATTAAAAAAAATTGGAATATATGGCAGAGGAGAATATTTTTCAGATAAAAATAAAATATTAACAGGAAATTTAAATTTAGGAAATTATATTTATGGAGGAACAATTGGGATGGAGTTTAAACCAGCTAAAAACGTTGCCTTAAGTGCAGAGTATAGAGTTTTGAAATGCGAGCAATTTATATTCAAAGAAAAAAATTACTTGACCAATCAGCGAGATGAAATTATTTTTTGTTTAGATGTTTGGTTTTAATTTTTGAATTTTGTTAGAATATTCATCCATAATAAATACTTTTAATTTTAAAGGATGTAATATTTCAATATTACGTTTAGATTTAATTCATCCTGAAATCTCTGGCAACAAATGGTTCAAATTAAAATATAATTTAGAACAAGCTAAAGCAGAAAATAAAAGTTGTATCATCACTTTTGGCGGAGCTTATTCCAATCATATTGCCGCAACAGCTTTTGCTTGTAAAGAATTTGGCATTAAGTGTATTGGCATTATTCGAGGTGAACAAATTACTGAAGACAATGAGACAATTTTTGCTGCAAAAAAAAACGGAATGGAAATCATTACTGTTAGTAGGGAAGAATATAAACTTAAACGAACGGAAGAATATTTGAAGGCTTTAGCACTAAAATATCCCGATAGTTATATTGTTCCTGAAGGTGGCGATAATGAATTTGGAGAAAAAGGTTGCGAAGAAATATTAAACCAAGAAACAAACATTTATACTAAAATATTTTGTGCTAGTGGTACTCAAACAACATTCAATGGCATTGCAAATTCATTACAAAATAGTCAAGAACTAATTGGAATTAATGTTTTGAAATTTGAAGCTAAATCAAATAAAAAGAATGCGGTTATTCTTAATAAATATCATTTTGGAGGTTATGCAAAACACACAAAAGAGTTGTTAAATTTCAAACAATTATTCGAAGAAAAATATGCTATACCGTTAGATTATATCTATACTTCAAAATTATGTTATGCCGTTTTTGATATGATTGATAAAAAGGCAATCTCGGAAAACGATAAAATTTTAATTATTCATTCTGGTGGTTTGCAAGGAAATTCTGGTTACGAAAAACGTTATAATCTAAATCCTAATCGCCAAGTTATTGAGCAAGTTGGATAAACCTGATTTGGTTCATAGCCAGGATAATTGGCGTATTTTTCTGACAACTTGAAGAAGCCAACGCCAATTGAAAGTGTATTCGTGATTTTTTTGCCACTACTCTTCATAATTCCATTTTGTATTTGAAATGATAAATATTCTATTCCACCAAAGGTCATTGCTGTACCGTATCTAAATCTTGGACCAAAAAAATATTTTAATTCAGGTTTTAAATCGTGATAATAATTTAAATCAACGCCACTTATAATCCCTACACCACTGTGGCTTGGCTGAGTGCTTGGATTAGTTGTTGTGCTTGAGCTTGTTCCAGTTGATGACGCACTAGGAGTAGAAAGGGCATTTAATACACTTAGCATGTCGTAAGTTAAACTAACAGGAACGGTAACGCCCATGGTTTTGTTTGCAAACAATCGTTCATAAGAAACAGTAAATCTTCCAGCAATTATTTGAACTGGATAAAAGCCTAAAATACCATTTGGTAATTGCTGCTCTTTTTCTTGCCATTCTTTCATTTTACGTTCCTTACGTTGCTCTCTTGTTTCGAATGTTAAATCAATAGTTGTATTGAGTGATTTTTCGGTTGAACCGAATATGTAAATTTGTCCAGTTTTAAATTCTGCAATTAATATTTCTTTTTTTGAAACCGTATTTGCTAAACTATTTGCTAAAGTATCTTTATAAGTAATAGTGTTTTCTGAAATGGCAGAAATTTTACAAATTACAGTTGTTCCGTTTCTTAAAAACAATTTATCTTGTGCATAAAAAACATTGCTTACCAAAATAAGTGAAGTTAGAATTATATATATTTTTAAATTCTTCATTAATTAAAATCGATAACCAAAACAGTAACCTAAGTATATTTTTGGAGAATGTGTATAATCTCTAATATTACCAAGTGAATTTGTGGTTTGTAAATTTGTTGAATTTATTGGCACCCCAATTGAACCGAAAATCTTGAAATTAAAGAAAGGAGAAATTCTATATACCCATCCGTTAGTCAGCATTATTGCTAATTGGTATGCAGACGCATCGGCATATTTTTTTTGATTGTTTGTAGTATCAATAACGTTTTTATAATTGTAAGACATGTATTTACCTAAAACACCAATAAAATATTGAACTCTTTTTGTGTTTTTTGGCATATAATTGATGCCTAAGCCAACATCGTAATTTTTTTTAGCGTTATCTTTTGTATCTGAAATAAATGAATTTAACACTCCCATTCTGGAGTTAAAATTATATCCTCCTAAAAATGAAACAGACATTTTACAATTAAATAATTCTCGATCATAAATTAAAGTAACATCCCCGTTTGTTAATGCTAATGCGTTTATGGAAAGTAAATTACTATTCATATAATACAAATTAGGTAATTTTGTTTTTTTTGTTTCGAGAAGTTTTGCGTTTGTTGTTACTGGACTTTCTTTTTTTGGTTCAATTGGCCTTGGGTTTGAATTTATCACTTGGGTTGTTCCATTTGAATATTGAATTAAAACAAGCTCAGAATTTGAAATAACATAAGTTGGCCCACCTAAATTTGTAAAATCTTTATATTTAACATCCGTAGGATTAATTTCAGTAATTTTTGCCGAAAGCTTATCACCATTTGATAAGTATAAAATATCTTGGCTATAAGACAAGAATCCTAAAACCAAAAAAAATAATATAAATAAAGCTCGATTCATAAGTTTTATAAAAATACGTAAAATTAAAGATATAAGAATCAAGAGTATTGAATTTTAGACTCTATTTCTCTATTTTTTCTTAATTTAGTGTTCTCAAAAAGTAGCGATGTTAAAATTAAAGAATTACATAAACGGAGAATTAGTTGAACCTATCTCTAATCAATATATTGATAATTACGATCCGTCACGTGGTTTAGTTTATTCATTAATTCCTGATAGTGATGAGCGTGATGCGGAGCTAGCAATAGAAGCTGCTAATGAAGCATTTAAAACTTGGAGTATAACTCCTAAAGATATTCGTTCAAAGTATCTTTTAAAAATTGCCTCTTTAATTGAAGAGAATTTACATGAATTAGCGGTTGCTGAAAGTTTAGATAATGGCAAACCATTGAGTCTTGCTAAATCTGTTGATATTCCGAGAGCTGCGGCTAATTTTCATTTTTACGGAACGGGTATTTTACATTATGCTTCTCATGCACATAGTATGGAAGATACTGCCATTAATTATACATTACGTCAGCCTGTTGGTGTTGCTGGTTGTATTTCTCCTTGGAATTTACCATTATATTTATTCTCTTGGAAAATTGCGCCTGCATTAGCTGCTGGTTGTACGGTTGTTGCTAAGCCTTCTGAAATTACACCAATGACAGCTTTTTTACTTTCTGAAATTTGCATTAAAGCTGGTTTACCAAAAGGTGTTTTAAATATTGTTCATGGTCTTGGTCATAAAGTTGGAAGCGCTATTGTATCAAGCAAAAAAGTGCCTTTAATTTCATTCACTGGCGGAACGGTTACTGGTGCAAACATTGCAAGTGTAGCAGCGCCCATGTTTAAAAAATTGTCTTTAGAATTAGGAGGTAAAAACCCTAACATCATTTTTGCTGATTGTGATTATGATAAAATGTTGTCAACGACGATGCAATCTTCTTTTGCAAATCAAGGACAAATTTGTTTATGTGGCTCACGTATTTTTGTTGAGAAATCTATTTATGAAAAATTCAAAACTGATTTTGTAGCAAAAACTAAAAAATTATTCATTGGAGCTCCAATGGATGATGCGACAAAAATTGGGGCAGTTGTTTCAAAATCACATATGGAAAAAATATTATCTTATGTTGAATTGGCAAAGCAAGAAGGTGGTACAGTTTTATGTGGTGGAAAACAATTTGCTATGACAGGAGAATTCGAAAATGGATATTATTTAGAGCCAACTATTATTGCAGGTCTATCGTACAATTGTCGAACAAACCAAGAAGAAATATTTGGACCTGTTGTTACTATTACACCATTTGAAACCGAAGAAGAAGTTATGGTGTATGCAAACTCAACTCAATATGGTTTAGCTTCTACAGTTTGGACACAAGATGTTACCAAAGCTAATAGAGTGGCAATGAATTTACATACTGGCATTGTTTGGATAAACTGTTGGTTATTGCGCGATTTAAGAACGCCGTTTGGCGGTGTTAAATCTTCCGGTGTGGGACGTGAAGGCGGTTTTGAAGCCTTAGATTTTTTCACTGAACCAAAAAATATTTGTATCAAATTAAAATAAAAAAATGTTAGAAAATAAAGAAAGAACAGAGTTGACTTCTATTGGAGAGTTTGGTTTAATTAATCATTTAACTGAGCATGTCGAAATTTATAATTCATCTACCATTAAAGGAATTGGTGATGATGCGGCAGTTATAAAATATGACAATGAAAAACAGACTGTTGTTTCTACAGATATGTTAGTGGAAGGTGTTCATTTCGATTTAAGTTATGTACCATTAAAACATTTAGGTTATAAAGCAGTGTCTGTAAACTTAAGTGATATTTGTGCCATGAACGCAACACCAAAACAAATAACATTAAGTATTGCTGCATCAAATCGTTTTTCAGTTGAAGCTTTAGAAGAGTTATACGAAGGTATTTTGTTTGCTTGTCAAAAATATAATGTTGATTTAGTTGGTGGCGACACAACAACTTCGCCAAGTGGTTTAATAATTAGTATTACTGCAATTGGTGAAGCAAATAAAAACGATATCGTTTATCGTAATGGTGCAAAAGAAAAAGATTTATTATGTGTAAGTGGCGATTTAGGAGGTGCATACATGGGATTGCAAATATTAGAAAGAGAAAAATTTGTGTTCAAAGACAATCCTAAAATTCAGCCTGATTTAGTGGGTAACGACTATATTTTAGAGCGTCAGTTAAAACCTGAGCCTCGTGTTGATATTATTGAATTATTGAAAACGCTTAACGTTACTCCAACAAGTATGATTGATGTGAGTGATGGCTTAGCCTCAGAAATTATTCATATCTGCACACAATCAGAAGTTGGTTGTGAATTGTATGAAGAAAAAATTCCAATTGATCCACAAACATTTGACCGTGCTCGTGAGTTTGATTTAGACCCAACGGTTTGCGCACTAAGTGGTGGCGAAGATTATGAATTGCTTTTTACAATTCCAATTAGTGATTATGATAAAATTAAAAATGTGCCCGACTTTACTGTGATTGGTCATATTACAGCAAAATCGAGTGGGACAAATTTAATTGCAAAAGCTGGAACATCTCATCCAATTACTGCACAAGGTTGGAACTCATTTAAATAAAAATAAAGAAGTGTAATATTAAATAGAAACAGAATGAATAATTCAATCGAATCTTCTAAAGCTCCTGAACCTGTTGGTTTATATCCACACGCTCGTCGTGTTGGTAATTTATTATTTTTAAGTGGCGTTGGTCCTCGCGAACGAGGAACGAAAAAAATTACAGGGGTTGAATTAGATGAAAATGGAAATATTACTTCTTATGATATTGAAGCACAATGCCACAGTGTTTTTAGAAACATTAAATATATTTTAGAAGACTCAGGAAGTAGCTGGGATAAAATTGTAGACGTACAAGTTTTTTTAACGAATATGAAGGACGATTTCAAAACTTATAATAAATTATGGGCCGAGTATTTTTCGGAAAATCCTCCTTGTCGCACAACCATTGAAATTAATTGTTTGCCAACGCCAATTGCAATTGAGCTAAAGGTTATTGCAACAATAGATTAATTAAATTAATCTTAAACGTTAGCGTAAATAACTTACAGCAATAATTTGTATTTTTCTTTCGCTTGCTGCATATGGGCTGTAAACAGAGTTTTTGGTGTCTTTCACATCATCACTTACTTTACTAACTGGCAGCTCGCCAATATCTTCATTAAAAAACTCTATTTTGCCTTCAGTCTCATTAGTGTTGTTAATATATTTTGTAAATATTCCCCCTTTATATTCAATAAAATAATTTTGTAAACTGCTAATGCGGCGTTTTGCTAAATTTACATTGTAATCAGTACTTGCAAGTGGGCTACAAAAACCTTTCATGGTTATTTTTACTTTTTCGTTTCGTTTCAAAACAGATTCTAGTAATACTGCAAATTTTTCTAAATCTTGCATTCCTGCATCTACACTGTCTTCAAAAAAGTTTAAAATTCGGTTTTCAGCGTATTCTTTTTGTTCGCTTTCATTTCCTCTGGTATATTCAGTAACGTATTTGTTTTTTAAAACCATGTAATCGTCATACGTTTTTTTGTAATTCTTTTTTGTAACAATCACTTTCGTTTTTGGTTCAGGCTCATCATTATGAAAATATAAGGTTAACGGGCACAACACTTTCATTTGATTGATGATTTGCTCGGTTGTGTCTACTGGCTTTACAGGCTCCGTTAAAGGCGGAATCGAAAAACTATAAATATCATTGCAACAATTTGGCTTGTCTTCAAAATAAGAACCAATCCGGTTTGAAGAAATATAAGCTCTGTCTTTTTTAGAATTTACACTGTAATAAATATCATTGTAACTACTGTTAATGGGATAGCCTAAATTTTTTGGCTCAGAAAATTCATTGTTTTTAAATTCAGATTTAAAAATATCAAAATTACCTAATCCTTTGTGCCACGTGCTGCTAAAATAAAGTGTATTTATTTCTTTCACATAAAACGGTGTAATCTCATCTTCAATCGTATTTATTTTTTTGCCTGCATTAACAGGTATTTCGTAAGTTCCATTGGCATTTAAACTACTGTACCAAATGTCCATTCCGCCTTCGCCACCAGCACGGTTACTTGCAAAAAATAAAACCTCTTTATCATTTATTTTTCCAATGTTTGGTTGCGTGGTGTTGTTTCCATTTATATTAATAGGCGAAGGTAATTTTTTTAATTCTGTCCATTTATTATTTACGTAATTAGATTCATAAATGTCGCACGTGTATTGCGACATATTTAATGCCTGGCAACGTGTTACAAATACTTTTGTAAAATCATCATTAAAACAAGTGTTGGCATTATGAATTCCTTCTTTATTAAATAAACTATCTAGCTCAGTTGCTTTTTGGCGTTTGTTATTTATTTTATTAGATGTGTAAAGTTTATTAAAGCCAACACCACTTTCATCAGTTTTGGATTTATCTCTTAACGATGAAAAATATAAAACAGTATCTACTTCAATTGGCGCGTATTCACTTACTTTACTATTTACAGCGCTATCCAAATGCAATACTTTTGCTTCAACTGGATTTTTTATTAATATTTGAGCTAAATCACAAGCTTCAATCTCTTGCTTGCCTTTTAATCCCATTTGTTTTTTAATGGGATCTTTTGAGGTTCTATTTTTTTTGTAATACTTGTCGAAATATTTTTTTGCCTCTTTGTATTTTCCGGTATTTTTTAATAGGGTTGCAATATAAAACGGAACCTCTTTGTATACTTTTCCATTATCTTTTTTATATATTTTTTGATACCAATGTAAGGAAGTTTCGTTATCGTAATTTAAACGCGAAGCATCAGCAAATAATAATTGGTATTCAATTTTTGATGAATCTATTATAATGACCTGATTGTAAATTTGCGCAGCTGATGAGTAATCTTTATTTCCATTGGCTTCAATGCCTTGTTTTAATAGTTGTTTGATTTGAGCATTAACTTGTAAGCTAAAAAACGAACAGCAAATAAAAATAATTAAAAATATTTTTTGAACACACTTCATACTTACATGTAGATTGGACATACTCGTGTTTTAGGCACAAATAATTTTGGTTTGGCATAAATGTAAATAAACGAAATCTCAAATCCGCCTCTTCCGTTTGTGGCACGTTTAAATTGAGAATAATTATAATCGTAAGATGCCTGTAAGCGTATACTATTGTGTTGCAAGCCTACAGTTGTAATAAATGCATCGCCTAATCGTGATAGTATTCCAATATTAAACACAGTATTTGTTTTTGGTTCAATGGTATAATAGTATGATAAGCCAACTAAGTTTTCTCTAAATTTTTGTTGTTGATTAGCGTAATACTCAAATTGTATATTTGAAATATTTGAAAAACTATATTTTAATAATAATGATTCACTATGTTTGGTTCTTAATACAATATTGCTTGTATTGTAAAACGAAATACTTGGTTTATTAATATGGTTGATAGCATAACCAATGGTTGCAGTAAAATTTTGAGTTAATTTTTTTTGTATCACGGTGCCTAATCCAAAATCAGCATATGTTTTTGATTGTTTAGGAAACAATTCGCCATTTGATAATCCGGCATTGTATGCATCGCCGTCCCATTGTTTATCAAATGATAATTTATTTACATCTAAACTAATATTGCTAATACCTGCTAATACTCCAATGCTAATAACTAATCCCGAATCTTTTTTAAAAGTTATTTTATGGTTTATAGGAATTTTAACTTCATTGATTTTATAATGACCATCACCAGATGCATCGTGATTAAAAATAATTCCGATAGCTTCATCCGTTTTTTCAATATATGATTTTTGTAAATTAAAATCTGCTCCAAAACTAAAGGTGTTGTAAGGCACTTGCACTCTTTTCCATTGGTTGCGGTAATTTAAAATTAAACGACCATCCCCATCAAACATACCTGCGTTTGCAGGGTTTAAATTAAGTGGCGACATATTCCAATTTGAAAAATGAATATCTTGAGCATTTGTATTTTTAAATATACCAAAACATACCAAAGACATAAAACAAATTGTTTTATAACGAATAATATATGTTTTAATTTTAAAATTCATTTTAATTCATTAATGTGATATTCCCTTTTTTGAATGATTCTTGTCCGTTGTTACATTTAAATGTCATGTAATAACCATATACACCTTGGTCTAATTTTTTCCCTTTGTAATTACCATCCCAACCTTTTTTAACATCATTGGTTTCAAATAATTTTTCTCCCCAACGATTATAAATTGTTAAGTATACTTCCGTTAAAAAATTACTTCTTATATATAGTATATCATTATTGCCATCACCATTTGGAGTAAAACCAGTTGGTAAAAAAACAACACCTTCATCACAAGCATCTGTAATTATTTCAATATATATTGTTTTCAATAAATGTTGACAGCCATTAGCATCCGTAAAATAAACAGTGTAGGTGCCTGTTTTTGTTGGTGCTATAACAAAACTATTACTTCCTAAACTTACAATTGGTGCATTTGGAATAATTATTATGCTGCCTGTATAAGTAAACCCGCTTAATGTTACGGTTACTGTTTGTCCTAATGTTAATGTGTTTGATGAAACAGTAATTGAAGATGTATTATATGTAAATGGAAAAATTGTAACAGTTGTTGTTAAATTACTTTTGCATGTATCTGTTCCTAAAATTGTACTTATGGTTACTGTATATATTGTTGTTGATCCAACATAACATTGAGGATTCGCAATATTTGGATTTGTTAATCCTATTGTGGGTGCCCAAGAATATAAAACACCGCCACTTGCATTTAATTGAACAGTATCTGGTTCGCATTTATTTAATCCCGCATTAACAGTAACTGGAGTGAATCCTGTTAAATTTAAAACTTGTTTGCTTGTGTCTTTACAGCCAAAACTATTTGTGGTAATTAATGAGACTGTATATATTCCAATTGAGCCATAAAAATTTAATGGATTTTGAGAGGTTGATGTATTACTATCGCCAAAATTCCATTGCCATGAAGTTGGAGAAATAAAAGAGGCATCAGAAAATGTAACATTATTGTTACAGGAACCAGTTGTGAAGGTAAATGCCGAAGTTATTTTCGGGAATACATTAACTGAGGTTGTTAATGTTTTGGTACAGATTTTACCAAGTAAACTATTTTGAGTAATTGTAACAGTATAAATGGTTGTTGATGTTGCCGTACAAATTGGATTTGGAATTAATGGATTTGATAGCCCAACTGTTGGTTGCCACGAACACGTTATTGCACCATTTACTAATAGTGGAACACTTTGGTAATTACATTTAGAAATAGGTAAATTTATTTTCAAAGAATCAACTGGTACAATTATTAATTTAGTTGTTGAATCTTTGCAGCCAAATGTGTTTTGCGTTACAAGCTTTACAGTATATGTTCCTGCAGTTAAAAAAGAATGTGTTGTATTAAATGTAGTGGCGGTTAAGGTCGAGTTAATGTACCATTTACTTGGTGTGCCCGAAGGGATTGTATTATTAATAAATGATACATTGTTGGAGCACGAGTCTACCATTGCTGTAAAAGTAGCAACTGGTTTAGGGTAAATGGTAATAATAACTTTTGCTGTATCATAAATGTTATTACAGATAGATGTTTTTACATATAAATTTACGGTGTAGGTTCCTCCGGCAGTATATGTTTTACTTGGGGTTAAAATAATTGATGTAGTGTCTGTTCCGCCAAAATCCCATAAATAAGTATGGCCAGGCGTACTCGAATTTGTAAATGTAATAGTAATTGGTGCGCATCCAGATAATAGACTTGTAGTAATATTTGCTGTTGCAGTATTTAATTGAAAATCAATTTTAAAAACGCCATTGTTGCAATTTGAGCTCATATTTATCCCAGTTGATGAAATTCCTGCATTTAAGGGAACATAACTAGGACTAGTATAAGGCCATGCGCCTGGAGTAACAGGAAAATCATCATTTCCGCCACAGCCGGCACAAACCGACTGGTAAATAATTCCTCGTTTATCAAATCGGCTGGTGCCTCCATCTACATGTTCTCGGCTTAAAGCTCCACCAAAATAACTTCCAAATAAGAGGCTCGACATATTTGGACCAAGTACCATTAAATAAAAATTAAATCCATCTGTTGACGGCTGAATGGCTGATGCGGTGATTGGCATGCCAGTTGTTGCAGTTCCAAAAATAATATTTCCTCCCCAACCAGATAAATAAATATTTCCTGTACAATCTATAGAAAATGCGGAGGGTGAAATATTAATATTTCCTGAGCTATTACCAAATATTGTTGAAGCTAGTAAGGTATTGAGTTGTGGATTTAATTTTTGAATAAATTGTTTACTATTTACATTAGAATAGACTCCTGCTGTAACAGGCATGGTTCCTAAAGATTGGCCATATACATAAGCATTTTGGTTATTATCTAATTGAACAAAATAACTTTGATCGTAGTCGTTAGTTCCGATATATGTGGAGTGCATAATATAGGAACCGTTTTTTTTAATTTTACACAAAAAACCATCACATTTTCCCGCACCATAAATGGTTTTATAACTTCCAGCAGTTACAGGGAAATTAAAACTCCGTGTGCCGCCAGTAATATAAATATTTAAAGTGTCGTCTAATGCTAAAGCATAGCCAGCATCATTATCGCTACCACCAATATATGTACTGAAAACTAAGCCGCTTAATGTTGGATTAAATTTAATCAATACCGCGTCTTGTCTTCCTCCTAAAGTATTATCTAAGGCGCTTGATGTTGGGAAATTAGATGATTTAGTGCTGCTAATGATGTAAATATTTAGTAAAGAATCAATTTGAATTTCTCCTCTGAATTGATCTCCGTAATTATATTGTAATGAATCTGGAGGGTATTCAGTAATTGGGCCATAAGGAGTTCCGTATGTGGTAATAACATTATTATAATTAATGCCATCGTTATCTGATCCTCCAATAAATGTGGAAGCCATTAAGGTATTTCCATTTGCATTTAATTTAGAAACATAAATATCTGTTCCGCCGGGAAAATTAGTTCCGTTGAATACAAAATTAATTGCAGATCCTCCATTAAATGTAGGGTCGTAGCAACCTACTGTTGTTGGAAAATCAGTTGAGCCAGTTGCACCATACAAGCATAGATTATCAAACTTATCTACAATTAAACTCGTAACAATTTCTGAAGAGTTTGCACCCCCTAAATAAGTTGAATATTTTAAGAATGTTCCTGATGAATCGTATTTTGTGATGACAACATCCGTTCCCGAAAATCCGTTATAAGAAACATCATAAGCTCCTACTGTTGTTGGATAACCAATTGCAAATGCAGTTCCTCCAGCATATAAATTTCCTCGCGAATCAAATGTAGCAGTCATCCCAAAGTTATCAGCAGTACTTCCACTTGATGCCGCAAAAACTAATAAAGGATCAATCACTAAATCAATATTGTGGTTGTAATTTTCTAAAAGTTTAAATGAGACAGTATTGTTTTCTAATATAAATCTGGAAGGTATTTCAATAGTGTCACCATTAATCAATTGGTAAACAAATGGTTTTTCTTCAATGGATTCGCTTACTGAGGTTGAAACATATAATGCTCCATTTTTTAATTTAATTTTGTCAACTCCATCATAATTAATTTTTATATCGTTTGGATTTCCATTTGGTTTAATTATAAAATTATATTTTAAGGATTGATTTCCGCCAACATAAAGCGCATTAATGTTGCTGTATAAATTTTCAATTGTTATTTCCGAATAGTGATGAACATTTCGAGCCCATTGATTTTGATTTTTTCCAATAAAATAATTTTCATAATCAGAGTATTCATTTTGCGATTTAATATATGGAGAATTATTTGCGCCAATAAAATTTACGCTATAGGCGTGAAATTTAAATTTTTGTTCACTTGTTTTGCCAAGGTGTTTTGCAGCATAATAATCTTTATCATATAAATGAAAAGTAAGTTTGCCTGTTTTTTCAACAAAAAGTGCTCCACCATCTAATTGGGCTCTAAAGGCGATATTACTTTCCCATTGATTTTTGTTTTCTGTAAACTTAACATAGGATTGAGCTTTTATCTTAGGTTTTCTAATAGTCTGAGTAGTTCCTAAAAAAAAGGAAAAAATTAATAGAAATATTAAATAAAATTT
>CAIYSA010000224.1 GCA_903928655.1 uncultured Bacteroidota bacterium | reverse complement strand
GTTTTATCTAATGAACTAAATACAATTAATATTTCTAATTTAGATAATGGTATTTATACTTTTAAAGTATTAAATAACGTTAATACAATTAAAATTGGAAAATTAGTTAAACAATAAGTTTTAGATATATCTAACAAAAACTCCCACTTGCTTAATACAAGTGGGAGTTTTTTATTTTTAAAATATTTTGATCTCAATTAATATTTAAAAAAAACTAAATCATTTTTCGTTTTAAATTATCAATGAAATTACTTCCCAATAAAAACATAGCTGATAATATTCGCTCCCATTTTCAAAGCCTTTTCTCTTGATTCCAAACTATCCGAGTGAATTTCTGAACTTTCCCAACCATCACCCAAATCACATTCGTAATCATAAAAACAAACTAATCGTCCATTGTATATTAAACCAAAACCTTGAGGAGCCTTATTATCATGTTCATGAACTTTTGGTAAACCATTATCAAAATTATATTTTTGATGATAAATTGGGTGAGAAAACGGTAATTCAACTAAGTCTAATTCAGGAAACACTTTCTTCAATTGCAACCTAATAAAGGCATCCATTCCATAGTTATCTGATACATGCAAAAACCCGCCTGCTAACAAATATTTTCTTATATTTTCTGCTTCTTGGTTTGAGAATACAACATTACCGTGACCAGTTAAATGCACTAATGGATAATTAAATAACTCAGCACTACCAACCTCAACAATAGCTTGCTCTGGATTAATAGTTGTTTTTAAATTGGTATTACAATATTTAATTAAGTTTGGCAGAGAAGTTTCTAGGTTAGCATACCAATCACCTCCACCCGAATACTTTACTAAGCCAATTTGAAAAGATTGTGCAAAACCGACATTTACTTTGAGAAATAAAACAAAAGTACAAATAGTAATTTTTCTCATCAGTTTTTTTTGAGTTTATAATTTTTTTTCTCTTCCGAAATTGCTAAGCCTAAATCAGAAACGGAAATTTTATCTTTAAGTTCGGCATAGCCATCCGCAGTTACAGAAATATTATAGGTACCAAAAGGCAAAGCCATTACTAATTTACCATTTGTTGGATTTGTTGCAAAACTAAATTCTTCATGCGATTGCTCATTTATAGCTAAAACATTTACTACAAACTCCTTTGGTTGATTAAGAGAATCGCCTAATTCAACATTGCCTATAAAAAGTGTTAGTTTTTGATCAACATTATTGAATCGCACTCTATAAATATCCAAGTCACCTTTTCCAATAGGTCTTAAAGCACTTACATAACCTACTCTATTATCTGGTGTGATGCAAATACTTCTCTCATCATCCGTTGTATTAACAGGATAACCTAAATTAACTGCCTTTGTCCAAGTGTTATCCTCTTGATTCCAAACACTTTTAAACAAATCAAAACCTCCCATTGTATTGTGGCCTTGCGATGAAAAATAAAGTGTAACACCATCTGCTGATAAATAAGGAAAATCTTCATTATAAATTGAATTAATATCATCTCCTATTTTTAAAGGTTCGCTCCACATTCCACTAGGAAGTTTGCGACAAATGTAAATGTCTGTTTGGGCATCTTTTTCTTCAGCCCTTACTATAAATAAAGAATTACCATCCGAACTTATTGATGCGGAATGTTCTGTTTTATTATTTATATTTTCGGGGAAAGGCGTATATTTTAAATATGAACCATTTTTTTTTATTGAAGAATATATATCTCCAAATTTATCAATGTGATCTATATAAATTAGCATTTCAGAACCATCAGGTTTCATACCAACAACCTGTTCATCCAATGAAGAATTAATTTTCATTCCAATGTTTTCAGCCTTCGACCATTTACCCTTTTCTAATGTAGATGTATAAACATCTGAAGCATAATACCCATCAGATTCGACTCTACCAGCAGTTTGTCCCTTTCTTCTTGTTGTAAATGCTAAAAAACTTTCATCTTGAGTTATAAATGGATAATAATCAGCAAATTCTGAATTTATTTCTTTTCCTAAATTTGTAAATGAAACATTAACAGGATTAAGCATTAAACTTTTAGCATTGTTACATATTTCTATTTCACGATCTGCAATTTTTTTCTTTTTAGGCTCAAGTTCTTTATATTTCTCAAAAGCATTTTTTGCTTCCTCCAATTTATTGCCGATGCGATAAGCATTACCTAATTTTAACCAAACTTCACTAGTAAACTTAGGCACCTTACTACAAAACTCCAAATATTTTATCGCTTCAACTTTATTCAAATTCGTATTCAAATAACATTCTGCAATTCGATATTGTATATCCGAATTTTCTTTATCTTTCTTTAAAACTTCTTTGTAAATAGGTAAAGCCATCAAATAATTGTGATGTGCAAAATGTTCATCAGCATCTTCTTTTTCAAATTTTTTGCTTGTTTGAGAAAACAAATTAAATCCAAAAAAAAATAAACAAAATATAAAAAAGAATCTTATCATAAATTTTATACAATTTATGAAATAAAATCAAAGTTAACCTTACTTTTTTTGAGAAAATTTAAACAACAGTTCTTTTTCTGTTTTAGAAAGATTTTCATAACCATTTTTTGATATTTTATCCAAAATTGCATCAATTAATTTTTGTTGACTAATGGCATTTGAGGTTGAACTAGTTTTAGAATTATGAACTACTTTTAATTTTGTTTTTTTGGATGGTTTATAAAAAGATAATAAGGATAAATCATTTCCATTTTTTAGCATATAACCATAAAATAAACCAAAAAGTGCACCACCGAAATGAGAAATTTTACCTCCAGTATTTATACTAAAATCAATAATGGTAAAAAGAGCAAATATTACCATTGCAAAATATTTGTAACGAATTTCGAAAACTCCAAATAAATTAACTGGTAAATTAGGAGTATACATTGCTAAAGCTGAAATAACACCAATGGTTGCGGCTGATGCTCCAGATATATAAGCTAATTCTAAATTTTGATTAATAAAAAAGGAAAGCACCAATAAAAATAAAGCACCACTTATTCCACTAACAATGTAAACAAATGTGAATCGCTTTTCTAATAATAAATTGCAAAAAATACGCCCATTAAAATAGAGTAAAATCATATTATAAAATAAATGACCTACATCTTCATGAGAAAACATAAAAGTGAAAATGGTCCAAAATTTCAGTATTGCTTTAAAAAAATTAATAGGGAGAGCTAAATAACTAATTAAATTAAAATTAAAAATATGAGCACTAATATTTATAAATAAAAAAAGCACAATATTTAGTATTATAAACAAAGTTAATTTACCCTGTTTACGAAGTTCGAAAATTATATTTTGTATAAATGACATTATTTTAAAAGAAAAAAGTTTTATTGCGTTTCCAAATTAGCATTATGACAACACCAACTACCAATCCACCTAAATGTGCAAAATGACCAACATTATCTCCTTCGCGATTTAAAAAACCAGTAACTAATTCAAACAAACCATAACCAATAACCAAATACTTTGCTTTAACAGGAATTACAAAATAAATATTTAATTGAGTATTAGGAAACATCATCGCAAAAGCCACTAATAAACCAAAAACAGAACCAGAAGCGCCAAGACAAACCAATCTATTATAAACTTGCTGTTGGTAATCCAAGGCATCGATGCTTGAATAATCAGAATTAATAGTTGATAATATTTGTTCTGATTGGTAATAAAAAGCAATATACTGAGCGGCAGCAGCTCCCAAACCTGTTAGAATATAAAAATTTAAAAAACGTTTTGAACCCCAAATATTTTCTAAGATTGAACCAAACATATACACCGCCAACATATTAAAAAGTATATGACCAAAATCGGCATGCATAAACATATATGTAATAAGTTGATGAGGTTTAAACAATGACGATTTAAAATAATGTAAATCTAAATATTGATCAAAAGGGAAATTTTGAAATAATAATCTACTTGCAACAAATAGAAGAACATTAATAATTAGAATATTTTTAACTACCATTGGTAATTGTTGAAATTGTCGGGGCTTAAATTCTTGGTAACTCATTTGGAAATTATTTTTTAAAAAATGCGTCTAAATCAATTTTGCTCATTTCCATCATAATTGGTTTTCCATTAGGGCTATATAAAGGATTTTCGCAATTAAATAAATTTTCAAGTATCATGGTCATTTCTTCGTCTTCTAATTGTTTACCATATTTAATGGAAGCACTTTTTGCCAAACTTTTACAAAGGTTTTCAAAAGGATCTATTTTCACATCAAAGGTATTTAATTTATAGCTTTCTAAAATGCTTTCTATCATTTCTTGAGTGTTAAATTCTCCTAATTCGGCTGGCGTGCCTCGAACAATAACTGTATTTTTTCCGAATTCTTCAATTTCAAAACCTAATAATTTAAAATGCAAACTCAGTGTATCAATTAATATAAAATCATTTGGAGTTACTTCAATTGTAATTGGAAATAAAATTTGCTGGCAAGCTGTTGTAATATTTGTTTCTTTTACTGATTTATAATGTTCATATAAAATTTGTTCATGAGCACGTTGCTGATCAATTACTAATACTCCATTTTGGTGAGCACAAACTATAAATCTGTTGTAAATTTGAAACTTTTTTTGAAAACTATTTTCAAGAAAAAATTGTTGTTGCTCCAGAGGCTTTTCAATTTCAAATTTTTCTTGTTCAATAGAGTCTGATGGATGAGTATAACTATCGTACAAACTTTGCCAATTTTCTTTATTATGTTTTTGTAAATTGGTTTCACTTGGTTGCCGATAATTTGTTTGGTTTTTATCTGTATTATGAAATGGATTATAATTAGGATTTACAGTAACTGTTGGTTGAGTAACTTGCTTTGTATAATCAATTTCAAAACTCATTTCGGCATTAAAATCCAAACTTGGAGCTACGTTCGCTTTTCCTAAAGCACGTTTTACAGAACTGTGCAATAAAGCATAAATTATTTTTTCATCTTGAAATTTAATTTCAGTTTTTGTTGGATGAATATTAATATCAATAGTTTGCGGATTTACTTCTAAAAACAAATAATATGAAGGATGACTATCATTTGAAATTAAATCGCGATAAGCTTCAGCAACTGCATGATGTAAATACGGACTTTTAATAAAGCGATCGTTTACAAAAAAATATTGGTCGCCTCTGCGTTTTTTTGCATTTTCAGGTTTGCCTATATAACCTGTTATTTTAACAACATCAGTTTCTTCACTAATGGTAACTAATTTTTGTTGCAATGTTTTTGTAAATAAGCCTGAAATACGTTCAATGGTTGTAGTTGATGGCAAATTATAAATTTCATTACCATTACTATAAAATTGAAAATGAATTGTAGGATGAGGCAATGCAACACGCTCAAATTCATCAATAATATGTTTTAATTCAACGCCATCATCTTTTAAAAAATTGCGTCGAGCGGGAATATTGAAAAATAAATTTTTAACACTAAAAGAACTACCAGTTTGCGTTTGACATTCATCTTGCTTTATAAATTTATTTCCTTCAATTTCTATTAATTGCCCAACAACATCTTCCTGTCTTTTTGTTTTTAATTCAACTTGAGCCACAGCAGCAATACTCGCTAATGCTTCTCCTCTAAAGCCTTTAGTATGCAGTTTAAATAAATCTTCTGCAATTTTAATTTTGGATGTTGCATGACGTTCAAATGCCATACGAGCGTCAATAGGGCTCATACCCATTCCATTATCAATTACCTGAACCAATGTTTTTCCAGCATCTTTTACTATTAGTTTAATAAATGATGCTTTTGCGTCAATTGCATTTTCTAGCAATTCCTTTACAATGGAAGCTGGCCGTTGAACAACTTCTCCAGCAGCAATTTGGTTTGCAACACTATCAGGTAAAAGGGTAATTACATTTTGCATGGTGTAAAGATAATTTAATCCTTGGTTTGACGTAAAAACAGAATAAAAATAAAAAAATAAAAAAAATTCAAAAAAATTGCAATTAGACCATTTTATTTTTATATATTTCCACAAAAAATTTAAAATCATGTCGAAAAAAACAAGTGCTTCGTCAAAAAACAAAAAAGCTCCAGCTAAAAAAACTACTAAAAAAATAGTAGCTAAAAAAGCAGCTGCTCCTAAAAAAGTAGTAAAAGTAGTAGTTAAGGCAAAACCTGCAAAAAAAGCGACAACAAAAGCTAAAG
>CAIYSA010000223.1 GCA_903928655.1 uncultured Bacteroidota bacterium | reverse complement strand
GTCCTTCATCGGTCTTGTTTGTTTTGTAGGGCTATTGCTAATTTATTTATTTGGTCAAGGATATGATCTAACTTTTTACTCAAAGTATCATCTTGCTTTTCTACCATACTAACACGGATTTCTAATTCTTTTAGTTTAAGACTTATCTTAACATAAATCCCGATTAGCCCAATGACAATAACTATTGCCTGACCGATAATAAATAAAGTTGCGTTCATTATAATTCTTCTTCTATTTCTTTAATAAAATCAATACCGCTGGTCCAGTCCTCAAGAAAAGTAAAATATTGTAACCCATCAGGATTGACAACATTAATAGGAGTAAACTCAAACTCTTTCTCCCCTAATTCTTTTACTTGAGCAGTTAGCTTCTTGATATTCTCTTTAGTAAACTTGTAACCGCCTTTCTCATCCAATAATAAAATGTCTTTATCATCGGTTGATGCGTTATCAAGGCGGAGTTCTTCAATTTGGGCTTGATAGCTTTCGTGGTGGATTTTGACTTTGTCATAAATTTTTACGAGTTTTTTCTGTGTTTTACTTTCAGAGTTTCCAATAACCGAATTAATAGATGCGACTAGGGTGTTGAGTTGTTGATATTTCATTTGATTGATTTTTTACAAATATATAACTAAATACTATTTGTTGGCGCTTCTTCAACTACTTCAGGCACAGGTGGAACATAATCCCCAATGATTGTAAGGTTAAGTTGAGCAGCAATCCAATCCCAAGCATAACTATCTATTGTCCATTGAGTGTAAGCTTCGCCTGTCATAATTAAGTTACCATCAACTAATCTTTGTTGAGCAGCATCTAGGATGTTATAACAAAATACTGCACTTGTTCCTAAAGTTACATTTACCGCATAAGCGTTTAAGTAGATTCCTTCTACAAATTGACCATTAAGCCACATTTGAATCGGTTGAATTTCCTTCATTTTATTTTATTTTTAATTTAAGTTCTTCTATTTGCTTTTGTTGTTCTTGTATAGCTTTGGTTAGTATAGCAATCATTCCATTGTATTCAACCCCTGCTAAACTTCCATCTTCATTATAAAAAGCTAATTCTTTATTTACTTTTTCTACTTCATCAGCTATAAATCCATAAGTGATATTATTATAAACTTCATTAGTAAAGTTATTAGCACTATCTTTTTTACGATAGTTAAATTGTACAGGATTTAGTTTGTTAATAAAGTCAATGTTTTTAATAGATTCTATGTTTGCTTTAGACTCTCTTGTTGATACTAAATAACCAAAATTGCCACTTGAATCTAAAACTGCTGAACGACCCGTTGTTGAATAGTTATATGGAGAATTTGTTGAAAGTCCTGTATTTATTAATCCATCATTTCTTACTGTAAATGTATAAGCACTTAAATTTTGAATTGTTAAACCAAAAGCATTTGAATCATTTGTACTTCCTTTTACTAATAACATTCTATCAGATGCACCAGCATTATTAATACCTACTTGACCTCCATCTAAAATAGTCATTAAAGTTACATTATCAGCTTCATTATTAAATCTATACCCATAAGTTGCATTACCAATAAAATATGATGTTGAAGGGATTTTAATTGAACCACCTGCGAGAATAGTTCCATTTACTTGTAACTTTTGCCCTGCATCAGTAGTAGTTCCTATTAAAATATTGCCTCCTGATGTTATACGCATTCTTTCAACTTGGTTAGTACCTAATGATAAAGCATAAGCACCAACTGTTGTAATAGCAGATTCATTTGCAGCTGTTCCTGATTGAATATATCCTGCCGTAGTACCTTGAGAACCCATAATCATCCAACCTGTTGAATTATTTGCCCTTGTGGACATATAACTTGCATCCGTATTAGCACCTGATGTTAATATTAAACCTTCATTTGTTTTATTAACTGTAACTAATCCTCCTGCCGTTACACTTGAACTAAATGTAGCTGCTCCTGTTACGGATAGACCAGTGGCGGAGGACATAGTAAGTATCGGAGTTGTGTACGTTGTTCCACCAAGAGAAGTGGAAGGAGTAATTGAAATCGAGTTCGCAACGTATTGGTTAACTGATATTTCATAGTTTTGCGCAGTGTTGCTTCCTTGCAATCGTAAGAACGAAGCCGCATTGATTGAAGGGGTTGTACCACCTATATTGACTGCACCTGTACTTCCTTGCCCTACTCCAACATTGCCACTAAACACTGCACTTGTTCCACCCAATGCACCTGTTAAAGTACCTCCTGTTAATGGTAGGTAAGCACCTAAATCAGTTGTAAGGGCTAAAGTACCACCACTTGAAGGGAATGAATAAGAATTATTACTAGCAGGGAAGTTTAAGTTATTAGTATAATTTGTACCTCCACCTGTTCTATATACAATT
>CAIYSA010000222.1 GCA_903928655.1 uncultured Bacteroidota bacterium | reverse complement strand
TATTTTAAAGTAATTATATTTTTTTGAAATTTTCACTGTAAGAAAAATTTTGTTCAATAAATAGTGGTGTTTATCAAAATTTCATTTATTCTAGATTGTTTACTTTATTTTCACTCAAATCTATATCAAATATTTTTTCAACTTAATCAAAAAACCATTTTCAAATATTATTAACCGCTTCTTAATTCCATTCTTTATTAAAATTAAATGAATTTTAATAACTCATAATATGTTGTATTATTTAATGTAGTTATATTTTAATCATCTCTTTTATGATTTCTTATTCCGTCATTTGTTTTCCTCTTTTATGGTCTTCCACCATTGTCTTAACACGATGATTTTTGGTTCTCCAATGTTAATGAGTCCTTTTCCTGATTCTAATTTTTTTATTTCAGTTTCAAGTTTGTATTTACTGCTTGGTGTTCCGACAAAATTACTAATTGCTTTATAATCTTTATTCTGAACATTTAAACATATTGGCAGTTTAACTTGAGAAGCAAAATCAAAGTCTTTTGTTTTGTAATCTTCAACTCCTTGTGATAACATTACTATAATTACACCTTTTGATCTTAGCAGTCTTAAAAGTTCTTCAAGCGCTTTTCTTGCATTTTTATTTTTTAGATAAATATGAGCTTCATCAATTACTATTACATATCGTAGAGGGAAAATATGATCGACTGGTTCGCAATCATTTGTTGAACTAAAATACGTATTGAAATATCTTAGTAACAAAAACACTACAAGCTGTCTCAAAGTGTCTGAAAGGGCAGAAGGTAAATTTAAATACAAACTCTTATAAAGAATATTTGGATTATTTTGGTCACAGTTAAAAATATTTGTTGTTAAATCTTGAATACCTGCAAAAAGTGTGTCTGGTCTTCGATTGTTTTCTTCATAATATTCTTCAATTGCTATAAACAATTCATTAATAGTTGGATAAGAGCCATTTTTTCTGTCAAATAAATCTGTAATTACATTTGTTAAAATATTTTTTTGAGCAACCCCAACACTTGGAACAAAAGTTGCAATTGTATCAACAAAGGCTTTAATACTAAAAGGTCGTTGTCTTTCATCTAAACTAATCGATAGAAAAGGGTTAAATTTTACACCATTATCGTTTACTATATCAATAAACTCACATTTTGTTGCGTCTAAAAAAGGCTTTAATTGCAAAGGATTACCCTCTCCTTTATAATCAAAGAAGATAAACTTTAAATCATTGTTTGTATTCTTAGAAATTTGATAAAGAATATCTTTAATAAGTTGAGTTTTACCTGAACCAGCCATTCCTGCAATAGCCATATTTCTATTATCAAACTCTCTAAGATCATTTATTTTAATTTCAATTTTTTCACCACTATCAGTTCTACCTAATTCAAACGAGAGTAAGGAAGTGATTTCTTTCATTGAATTCATTTGAACATTACCATTATTTAATTTAACAGAATTGGATCTTAGAGTTAGTCCATTTTTAATTGGTTTTAATAATAATGAAATATGGTCGCCTTTTGTAATGTCGCCCTTTTCCAATTCATTAATCCAATGATTTAAACCATCTCGTAAATGTAATTTGTAAAGTTTTATAAATTCATTTTCAGAAAGTTCTTTTGTATAATGCTGATCGAACATTGTTTTATACAAAACATAATTATCGGTGTCATTAACTAAACGACCAAAGATGTTACTTGTTGGAGTGTATTCACGACCATTTTGAGATAAACTGTTTTCGTTATCATGAAAGAATTTACCTTTATTAATACTTAACGCAAGAGCAATTCTACCAGTTATAGTATCTCGTTTAAAATTATAAATATTTGTAATTCTATCTAAAAGCTCAGTGCTTTCGTTATCTAATTTAAATCTAATCATTTATTGTAGTGTTAAAATATCCACTTTTTAAACTTGTATTTAATCCGTCATTGAATAGTAAATATGATTTTGCAATGTTTTCTGATATCTCTTTAAACCGTTTTGGAGTAATCTCACTGTTTGTAGAGAACAAAACAACCTGTTCAGAAAGTGCTGGGTAATACTTTTTAGTAATGCTATCTCTATGTTCCTCGTCAAGCCTTCCTAATGGGGTATCTATAAAGATAGGTAGATTTGTAATTGATTCTTTTAAAATAGCTTTTATTAAACAAGAAATATAAATTTGTTTTTCACCTGATGAAAGACTTTCTTTCCTAATCTCATTATCATCTTGGTCAAAAAGAGTAATTTTCATTCCTTGCCCTGAAGCTAGAATAGTAACTTTTACATCTTCAATAAATTTAGTTTGATTAGACTCGCTATTCAATTTATGCATGAGGATT
>CAIYSA010000221.1 GCA_903928655.1 uncultured Bacteroidota bacterium | reverse complement strand
ATAGTTTTTTTTGAGTAGTATTCTTTTTTTAAATTGTTCAAATAAATTATCATAACTTTTTTTATTTAAACTAAAATTAAAGGATAATTTAAAGGCGAGTTATAATTACCTAAATGATCCTTTGTATTGCCGAAAAGCCAAGTGTTGGAAAAGAAATTGCGCGCATTGTTGGTGCAAACTCACGCCGTGATGGCTTTTTTGAAGGTAATGGGTATTTAATTAGTTGGACATTTGGTCATTTGTGTACACTCAAAGCACCCGATGATTATAGCCCGGATTGGAAACGGTGGATGCTAGAATTTTTACCAATGATTCCTCCAAAGTTTCAATTAAAAGTAATTGATAATAGTGGTGTTCAAAAGCAATTTAACACACTCAAAACATTATTAGACCAATGCACTTCAGTTGTAAATTGTGGTGATGCTGGTATTGAAGGTGAGTTAATTCAAAGATGGGTTTTAGCAAAAGCACTCAATACAAAACCCGTAAAACGGTTATGGATTTCATCTCTTACTGATGAAGCAATTGCAGAAGGTTTTAAAAATTTAAAAGACAGTAAGGATTACGATTTATTATATGCTGCCGGAAATGCACGTGCCATTGGCGATTGGTTGCTTGGCATGAATGCGAGCAGACTTTATACAATAAAATATGCCAATGGAAAAGGTGTATTATCAATTGGCAGAGTGCAAACGCCAACGCTTGCTTTAATTGTAAATCGGTATAACGAAATTATGAATTTTGTTCCTGAAATTTATTGGGAATTAAAAACAACGTATAGAGAAGTAATTTTTAATTCAACCAAACGAAAATTTACTTCTAAAGAAGATGCTTCTTTAATATTAGAACAGATTAAAAGCAGTTTATTTGAGATTGTTTCTAATACCATAAAAAAAGGAAATGAAAGTCCTTTACCATTATTTGATTTAACATCGTTGCAGGTTGAGTGTAATAAAAAATTTAATTTCACAGCTGATGATACGTTAAAACATATTCAAAAATTATATGAGCAAAAGTTAGTGACTTATCCAAGGGTTGATACAACGTATTTGCCAGACAATATGTATCCAAAAATTAAAGGTATTTTGTCTGATATGAAACCCTATGCGCAGTTTACAAGCGTGTTATTAGATAAGCCGATTAAAAAAAGTAAAAAAGTATTTGATGATAAAAAAATAACAGACCATCATGCTATTATTCCTACAGGCATTGTGCCTCCATCTGGTATGTATTTGCCCGAAAAGCAAGTGTATGATTTAATTTCGCGACGATTTATAGCCGCATTTTATCCGGATTGCGTGGTAAGTAATACCGTTGTTTTAGGTGATGTAAATGGAAATGAATTTTCGGCAACTGGTAAAGTAATTTTAGAAGAAGGGTGGCGTGTTTTATTTCCGAAAAAAGAAACGGACGCCAAAGAAGGCGATGAACAATTGATGCCATTATTTGTGAAAGGTGAAAAAGGAGAACACATTCCTGATTTGCAAGAAAAACAAACTTTGCCACCAAAAATGCATACAGAAGGTACTTTGCTAAGAGCCATGGAAACTGCAGGTAAGCAAGTGGATGATTTGGAGTTAAGAGAATTGATGAAGGATAATGGAATAGGGCGACCGTCAACACGTGCCAATATTATTGAAACTCTTTTTAAAAGAAATTATATTGTCCGTCAGCGTAAAAATTTAGTGCCAACCATTACAGGTATTCAATTAATAAAAACTATTAATAATGAATTACTCAAATCAGTTGAATTAACTGGGCTTTGGGAAAAGAAAATCAGGCAAATAGAAAAAGGTGAATACGACGTTAATTTGTTTTTATCTGAAATGAAAGAAATGGTTACCAATTTAATGTATGAAGTAAAAAACGAAAGTGGAAAATTAATTACCATTGAAAGTGAAGAAAAAAAAGAAGTCGTTGAAAGTAAAATTGTAGAAATAAAAGAGAATGATAAAAAAAATAATCCAACAAGTTCAAAGCCAAAACAAGATAACTCAACATTAACTTGCCCAAAATGTAAACAGGGAACTATTTTAAAAGGCTCTACTGCAATGGGTTGTAGTGCTTACAAACAAGGTTGTAATTTTAAAATTGCGTTTGATTATTTTGGGAAGAAATTAACTGAAAAGCAAATTAGTACATTTATACAAAAAGGTAAAACACCCATTATAAAAGGATTTATAATTGATGGTAAAAAACAAAACGGACATTTAATAGTAAATAAAGATTTTGAAATTACTTTTGTAAAAGAAGAAAATGAAATGCCAGTATATTCAGAAAATCAAACTTGTCCTAAATGTAAAACAGGCAAATTAATAAAAGGTAAAACGGCTTTAGGTTGCAATCGCTATAAAGAAGGTTGTGATTTTAGAGCTGCTTTTTAAAATAATTAAATGAGTAAGGTTTAAAAAATTAAGCCGTCATTGGAACTTCCATAATTAAAAATTCAGCATCGCTTTCAGCAATTAAGGTTACTTTTTCAATATCCCAAATTCCAAAGCCATCACGTGTATTCAATATTTGATCGTTTACTTTTAAATTTCCAGTTAAATTAAAGATATATAAGCCATTGCCTTTTCCTTTAATGGTATAATCAGTTGAAATACCTTTATCAAATTTCCCTAAATGAAACCAAGTATTTTGATGAATCCAAACACCTGCGTCAGCTTCGTTAGGAGAAATAATTTGTTGTAATTTATTATGTCTGTCTTCTAATTTTAATGTAATTTGATCATAACGTGGTGTTACATTTTTTTTATTTGGAAATACCCAAATTTGCAAAAACTTAACTTGCTGATCTTTATTTTTATTGTATTCGCTGTGTTGTATGCCTGTTCCTGCACTCATTACTTGGATGTCGCCATTTTTGATAACGGTCACATTGCCCATACTGTCTTTATGCTCTAAATCGCCTTCTAACGGAATGCTAATAATTTCCATGTTATCATGAGGGTGAGTTCCAAAACCCATTCCTGCAGCTACTGTATCGTCATTTAACACCCTTAATACTCCAAAATGCATACGCTCAGGATTGTAGTAATTTGCAAAACTAAAAGTGTGTTTACTATGTAACCAACCATGGTTAGCATCTCCACGAGATTCTGATGTATGTAATATTGTGTTTTCCATAATTTTTGAGTTTGTATTTGGTAAATGATTAAAACCTAAAACTTCCAATTCTTTTAATTCGTCAATATCATTTTTAATAATATTACCAAGTGTAGCAGTGGCAACAAACATTCCTGTGCCAAATAAACCTTTTTTCAAAAAATCTTTTCTGTCCATAATAAGTTTTTTTACATGGCAAAGTTACGATGGATTTCGTCAAATTACTTAAATATATTTAGGATATGTGTTAAAATGAAAATCCTCATCCATTACGAATGAGGATTTAAACGAGAAGTAAAATAAAAATAAACCTACTAAATTAATAAATTACAATCTCT
>CAIYSA010000220.1 GCA_903928655.1 uncultured Bacteroidota bacterium | reverse complement strand
TTAACGTAACGAGCAAAAATAACAAATAAATTGAGCTTTTTTGTTCATATTTATTACTTATTACTCTTAGTTTATTATTATTTTTATATTCTTAATTTTTCAATAATTAAAATATTTGACCTATGCCTATAAGAATGTCGGATGATGATGATTCATCGGGAGGATACAGCGGAAATCAAGATGGCAAACGTGGCGGAAATGGTGGCGGAGGAAGTGGAATTGGAGGAGCATTAATTGGAATGTTACTTCCTTTATTAATGAGAAATCCGAAGTTATTATTTCCAATTCTAATAATTGGTGGAATATTTTTCGCTTATAAAAGTTGTAACCCAGGAGGTGCATCTCACAATACTGAACAACGCGCTTCATATGGCACAGGTGCCACATTAGATCCAAAAGTTTACGATAGTACTGAGGTATATGCAGCTCTTAGTCCTGATGAACAATTACCTGAAAGTGTTTCTTTAGAACGTTTTGCTCCTAATTCAGGCGACCAAGGTCAACAAGGTTCATGCGTTGGTTGGGGAAGTACTTATGCGGCTCGAACAATATTAGAAGCTGTAACAACTGGACAAGATCCAAATAAAATTGTTTTTAGTCCTGCTTTTACATATAACCAAATTGGCTTAGAAGGTTGCCAAGGCACCTATATTGACAAAGCTGTTGATTTATTAACGAAAGATGGTGCTGTTCCTTTTAATAAATTTCCTTATGATGAAAATTCATGTTCGAAACAACCAGATAATTATGTTTTAAAAGAAGCTTCTCAATTTAAAATGAAAGGTGCAACTCGTTTATCAATTAGTGGAGATGATTACACGTGTGATGTGAATGCGATAAGAGAAAATTTAGCGCACAATGCCCCTGTTGTTATCGGAATGGCTGTTGGTGGTTCATTTATGCAGGATATGGAAGGGCAAGAGATCTGGATTCCAACAAATAATGATTATAATAAAAATGGATTTGGTGGTCATTGCATGTGCATTATTGGTTATGATGATTTTAAATTTGAAAAAGATGGCGCATTCCTAATTCAAAATAGTTGGGGACCAAAATGGGGAATAAATGGCAGAGCTTGGGTAAGTTATAGCGATTTTGTAACCTTTGCAAGCGAAGCGTATGGCTTATATCCAATGCCAGATAGAAATAATAAAGACAAACTGAATTGTTCTTTAGCTTTAATTGAAAAAGAAAGTAAAAATTACATTCCTTTAATAAACAAAGGCAATAATATTTATAGTACAACTCAGCCAGTTAAAATTAGCACTAAATTTAAAGTTGAATTTAAAAACAACATTGAGTGTTATGTGTATATTTTTGGTAAAGAAGTTGATAATGGTAGTTATGTTTTATTCCCATACACACCAAAACATTCTGCTTATTGCGGTGTTACAGGAACCCGTGTTTTTCCACGAAATCAAAGTATGAGTCCTGATGAAAAAGGAACCAAAGATTATATTTGTGTTTTAATTTCTAAAAACCAATTGGATTATAAATCATTAAATGAGAAATTTAACACGAATAAAACACTTGATTTTCAAACACGTATTAATCAAATTATTGCGGATGACTTAATTTCAGATGTTAAATTTAACATTGATAATAAAATTAATTTTACAGCAAACGCAACAAAAAAAAATATAGTACCAATATTAATAGAAATAAATAAAAACTAATGTTTCACTTCATTTTACGCACCATACCTCGCCCATTACTTATTAAATTAAGTTTGATATTTAGCAAAATTGCTCCTTTAATTTATTATGGAAATAAATACGAAGATCCTATTAGCGGAAAAACATATCGTAAATTTTTACCGTATGGTTATGGCGGAAGAGCAAAACGTGATAATGCCTTATGTCCAGGAAGTTTATCTTTAGAAAGACACCGCTTGTTATGGTTATATTTAAAAGACAAAACTAATTTCTTTACAGCAAAGCATAAATTATTACATATTGCACCAGAGCAATGTTTTTATAAATTATTTAAAGCAATGCCTAATTTAGATTATGTAACAGGTGATTATAATTCACCTATTGCAGATCACCATTTTGATTTACACCACGCTCCATTTGCAGATAACACGTTTGATGTTATTTTTTGTCACCACGTATTAGAACATGTTGAGGATGCCGACCAATGTATGCATGAATTATTTAGAATGATGAAACCTGGAGGATTTGGAATATTTCAAATTCCACAAGACGTTAACCGTTACGAAACATACGAAGACAAAACAATTACAAGTGAGAAAGATAGGGAATTTCATTTTTGGCAAAAAGATCATGTCCGTCTGTTTGGATTAGATTACAAAGATAAATTAGAATCTGCAGGATTTAAAGTTACTGTTGAAGATTATACCAACCAAATTTCTCCAGAATTAGTTGAAAGATACCGTTTACCAAAAGGTGAATTATTATATATGTGCAGAAAATAAAATTATTCAAAAAAAAAAATCACAATTACATCAATTTAAAATATAAATAATATATTTACCCAAACAATTAAATCAAATTTATGACACTGAAAAAACTAACTACACTTTGCTTAGTAGCATTAAGCAGTTTGGCTTTTGCACAAGCAACAATGACAAACGGGCCAGAATTAGAAAATGACCGTGATAATAAAATGAACCGTATGCTTGGCGGCGATGATAATAGCTACTTTTGCTATAGAGTTCGAAGCAAAGGAAGAGGAACATCTTTTTTTATTGAAAAATATGATAAAACATCGTTAAAACCATTATTTTCAAAAGAAATTAATTTAGAAGAAGAAAATAGAACTAAAATTGAAGATGTATTTTATACAAATGGAAAAATATATGTATTTAGAAGACAATATGATAAAAAAGCTGATAAAATGACTTTATTTTATCAAACCGTTTCTTCAGCTGGTGTTGTTTCGGCTCAATTAAAAGAAGTTACCAATTATAGTTCGGACCATTATGAATTTGTTAGTTTTGATATTATTCAAAATCCTGGAAAATCAAAATTTTTAATTAAAGCAAGTCATAAAGCCGATAAAAAAGATCAATACAAAACTGATTTAATTTTAATGGATGCCGTATCTGAAAAGAAATTATGGACTAAAGTTAGTAATATAAATGGATCAGATGATTTTACTGGATTTATTGGTTTTATGTTAGATGAAAACGATAATATTTATTATGGTTATTCTTATGAAGCTAAAGGTTCATCTGATAGAGAAAGAAGATATGGTTTATCAATGGGAATTATTGAATCGGCATCTCAAAATGCAGTTACAGTTGACTTACCATTTGATGATAGCTATTTAGTAAGTGATATTGAATTTAGCAAAAATAACAATAATCAAATTACTATTGGCGGATTTTTAAAGGATGTAATTGAGCGTAAAGGACGTGATTTAGTAAAAATTGGTATTTTCAACTTTAAAGTTGATTTAGCAACTAAAAAAGTTGTTTCTAAAACAATGAAAACATTTGATGATAATTTACTAACAGCCCTAGAAAGTAATCCTCGTCGTTCAAGATATTTTCAATACAAACTAGATTATATTCTTCCAGTAGGAGATGCATCTTACTTTGTTGGTGAGCAATATCAAGAACAAATGGTTGTTGAACGCACGCAATATGGTGTTAATGTTTATTGGACTTATGAATATATGGATGTTATTATTGCTAAATTAAATGCAAAAGGAGAATTTGAATGGATTAAAAATAGTCCTTTAAGAATTGCTATTGATAGACAAAATTACCGTTATTTATTTAAACAATATATTGCTATTGCAACAACAAAAAACTTGTATATACTAAATGATGATCATCCAAAAAACATTGAACGTTACCAAAAAGCAGATTTTGAAGCCAAAGATTTGAAATCAGTAAGAGGTATTCATGGTTCTAATTTTGTTTGTAATACTATATCATTAGCAGATGGTAAAGTTAAGGAACGCAAAATATTAATGGAAAATGAAGATTATTGCTTTGCTCCAATACAAGAACGTAATCCTCAATTTATTCCGCCATCTAACTGTGAAATTTTTGTTCCAGGAAAAAATAATGAAATAGTAATTTATACAGAAGATAAAGGCAGAGACCGTTTCTCTAAAATAAAATTTGAATAATTTTAAAACAACTTAATTAAAATCCCTTTAGTTTAGCTAAAGGGATTTTTTTTATATCTTTAAAAAAAATTATATATATGATAAAATCATTTGCACTAATAATACTTTCCTC
>CAIYSA010000219.1 GCA_903928655.1 uncultured Bacteroidota bacterium | reverse complement strand
TTAGTTTCGCCTTTATCATTTATAAAAAAAATTACAGTGATAATTCCATTAAAATTTGTTTGTGCATTTATTGCTTTTTTGAATTCTTTTTTTTGCGTGTAAAAATCTTTGCCATTACTAATTCCATTATTTGCATAATAAGGATAAATGGGTTTATTATTAAAAAAAGAACAGCTATCGTAATTTTCGGTTTGTGCAAAAGAGCACAATTGCACCATTAAACAGTACACTAAATAATGGATTCTTAAATATTTATTTTTTAGTTGCAAGATAGTTTTCAAAACTAATTAAATTCATTGCATTTAAACAATTATCTTTTGTTAATAAACCCTTTCGAGCAACAAGAGTTCCATAATACATATCATGATATCCTTTTAGTTGATGTGCATCTGGGTTAATTGAAATCATAACTCCTTTTTCTAAACAATATGGAATCCATCTCCAATCAATATCTAAACGATACGGATGCGCATTTAATTCAATCACAACATTATTTGCGGCACAAGCATCTATAATCTTTTTATGATCAATCGGATAGCCCGGTCTGCCTAATAATAATCGCCCTGTAGGATGACCTAAAATTGTAGTAAAAGGATTTTCAATTGCTTTTAGTAAGCGATTTGTAGCATGTTCTTCGTCCATTTTTAAATTGGAATGAATTGAAGCAACGATAAAATCAAATGATTTTAGTACATCATCATCGTAATCTAAATTTCCATTTCCTATAATATCACTTTCAATTCCTTTAAAAATTTTGAATGGAAATAATTGTTTGTTTAGTTTATCAATATCATTGTGTTGTAATATAATTTCTTCAACTTTTAAACCGCCAGCATAACTTGCACTTTTACTATGATCACATATTCCTAAATATTCGTAACCTAATTGTTTGGCATAAATTGCCATTTCTTCTAGGGTATTTAATCCATCGCTATAAGTTGTATGATTGTGCAAAATACCTTTTAAGTCTGTTAGTTCAATAAGTTTTGGAAGTGTGTTTGCTTTTGCTTTTTCTAATTCAAATAATCCCTCGCGTAATTCAGGCTCGCAATATTGTATGTTTAAATTAGAGTAAACATCTTTTTCTGAATTGTATTTTTTTATTTCAAGATTCTGAAATTGAATACCGGATAAATGTTCTTTAATTGATGAAGTTTCAACTAATGTTCTATAAAAAACGGTTTCATTAACTTGTATAAAATTGATTGGAATATTTTCTGAGTAATAATCATCTAAGTCAATTGATTGATCTCCTACTAAAATGTCAATTTCATCAATAATCTCACATTTTCGATACATTGCACCAGTTAAAGAAACATAATCTGTTAGTTTTAATAGTGAATCAATAATTGGTTTAGCAATTTTTTCGGCATAAGAAAAATGAAATTTACCTGCGTTACTTTTTTTAAATTCAATGTTTTGAATAATGGTTTGTTGGGTTTTTTCTCCAAATCCTTTAATAGTTACTAATCTGTTTTCTTGGCAAGCATAAAGTAGTTCAGTAACACTTTCTAACTCTAATTCTAACCATAATTGCCTTACTTTTTTCGGGCCAATTCCTTTTATGCCTAGCATTTCAATGACGCCACTAGGAGTTTTAGAAAGGAGTTCTTCTAATTCTTTAGTTGTGCCACGTTCATTTAAATCAATAATTTTTTCAGCTAAACCTTTTGTTATCCCTTCAATTTGTATAAGCTCTTCAATTGATTTATCGCTTAAATCAATGCGGGTTTTGCTTAACCTATAAGCAGCACTTGCCATGGCTTTTACTTTAAACGAGTTTTCGTTGTGCAACTCCATTAGTTTTGAAGTTATTTCAAAAGCATCGGCTATATCTTCGGTAGTCATTATAAATAAATTTCAGCGTATTTTAAATCGCTAGGTGTTGTAATTTTTATATTTTCAGTATTTCCTTCCACTAAATAAATAGGTTCGTCAATACCTTCAAGTACGGTTGCATCATCGGTAAAAAAGGGAGAAAATGGTTGTTCAAATGCTTTTTGAATTAATGAGGCTAAAAAACATTGAGGAGTTTGCACTACTTTATAATCATCTCTACTTACTGCTTTATTAATGCCATTAGTTACAAGTCTGATGCTTTCTGCTACATCAATTACAGGTATTGCATTTCCTTTTTTTGAGGCTGTTTCAAAACAGGATTGTATCGTCTTATTTGATACAAATGGACGCGCCGCATCATGTATGCCAACTATATCATTTGGGTTTTTAATTAAGTTTAATCCATTTTTTACAGATTGAAAACGAGTATCACCACCAACCACAGTTTGTATATTTTTATCTGGAAAATATTCGGCAAGCATAAAATTTGCATCATTTAAATAATCTTTATGAACGCAAACAATTATATTAATAAACTCATCAAATTCTATAAATTTTTCAATGGTATGAACGATGATTGGCTTTCCTTTTATTTCTATAAATTGCTTTGGTATGGTTGATAACATTCGACTTCCGGTTCCGCCTGCTACAATGATGATGTTATAATGTGAATTCATTTTTAATTTTTAAAGTAATCTCAATTAATAATTTTTTACTTTTTCAATACTTTTATCAATTGCTTTATAGGTTTGGTTAAAAAACTGAAAGCGTTGCTTTTCTGCTGTTCCACTTATTAAATTCGATTTTTTAATGAGGTTTTTAGTCCAATGTTCAATTTCTTCACAAAACTGTTGATTGCTCGTTGTTAATGAGTTCATTGTGTTAAAAGAAATGTAGGAAAATACGGAATCGTTTACATTAACGTGAATGCAATTAGTTCCAATTACTAAATCACTACAATACAAATTAAAAGGAGTAATAAACGATTTATTTTTTTCATTTTTATTTTCGTTTTCAGCATATCTATTAATTGCTTGCACCATTTTTTTTAACTCTTCAAGAACTATTAAAGCATCATCTTTTGATTTAAAGGCGCCTGATTCAAAATAGTATTCTATTTGTTTAATTGTAGTATGTATGGTTTTATTTGTCCAAATTTCAGTGCTTGCAATTTGCAAATAGGCTTGATGAATATCAGTGGCTATTTGAATTTGTTTTTCTGGAATCACATCGAAATCAAATTTTTTAGTTTGGTATTCAGCGACATTCAAAACAGATCGTTGCCAATAAAATAATTTGAATGCCGCAAGTTCTTTTGAAAAAAACGAATGAAATATAGGTGTTTCTTCAGCTGCATAAATAATTTTAGCATCTTCCGATTTTTGTAACCGTGTTAATTGCGATAACAAACTGGTTAAATAATTTTCGAAATTTTCAGCAGAATCAGTCAGTTTAATATAATTACAAGTAACTGAATCTCCCTTGTTCGACAAAACCGAATCAATTGATATTTTATAATGTTTGCATATTTTATATGTTTCATCTAAGCTTAATTCAGTTTCGTTTCTAAGCCTTCTATAGGCGCTATCATTACTTATTTTAAGCAAATCTGCAATATCATCAACTAATGAAACATTAGCAGGTACAACTTGCTTTAGATGTTTAATAAACACCTCTTGCATTTCAAAATCAGTTTTTTTATTTGCCATTTTATTGTAATTATTGCTAATAAATGTATTCATTATTTGCGAAAAACGCAAAACGTATTTTCTATACTATTGTTTTACCCGAAAATTTGCAAATATTTATCCTAAAAACTAAATCAGAGTGTTTTTTTGCTTTAATTTAAAAAATATACTCATATTTCCGTTTCACATTGCTTGCTAATTAACCTAATATTGAACTATAAAATTTAAAATTATTAATTATGAAAATCACGAAAATCAGTGCAATTGTATTTTTAATTACTATTATTTCTGAAATGATGACTGCTCAGGACACAATTTATTTCAAAGATAAATCAATTATTAGTTCTAAAATTATTGAAATTGGAATAACTGAAATCCAATATCATAGGTTTGACAACTTAACCGGACCAATTTATAGTGTTTTAAAGAAAGATGTTAAGAGTATCAAATATTTGAATGGAGAAATTGACTCAGTTTCATTTGTTGCATCACCAAATAAAGAGATTGTTCAAATTGAAACAAATCAATCTCAGCTTGTTCAATCCAAATTGCATTTAAGTGGAGGAGATTTATTTTATGAAGGAAGTAAATTAGGGGTAAGAAAAATGAACCAATTAATTGAAAGTAATTCCTTAACTGAAAATCAAAGAAATATTGTTTCAGAAGTTAAAAGTTTGAGAATGGTTGGCAAAACTCAAAAAGGAATAGGGACTGGGTTTTTTGTAACAGGATTTGTAGTTCCTGCTGTTGTTGGTATTGGAGCAGTTTTAGCATCTCTGGGAACTGCTACTGCTAAACAAACAGATGAAACAATAATTATTGGCGCATTAGCAGGAGCAGCAATTAGAACAGCAGGACATGTTTTTTGGAAGATTGGAAAAAATAAAGCTAAAGCAAAGAAATTGGAGTTTATAACAAAACATAGCAATAATGAATTTATATACTAAAAATATTTTCTTCCAAAAAAATAGTAATAATGAAAACAACACCATTTAAAAAAGTATTTCATGTATTTATAATAAGTATAGTAATACATACATCTACAATTGTCACAAAAAATGTGATTCTAAAAATTAAACATTTATATAGTTTGGAATCAGCAGGAAGTGGAATAACATGTTTTTTTGACAT
>CAIYSA010000218.1 GCA_903928655.1 uncultured Bacteroidota bacterium | reverse complement strand
CCTGCCAAATTGTTCAATTGCAAAAGTAGAATAATGTTTCATTTTTTATTTTTAATATGAGGCTTTGTATTAATCTTCCCAATCAGCAATAAATAAATTTGTATCTCTTGTGCCTCCATTATTTCTGTTCGAAGAAAAAATTAATTTTTTTCCATCAGGAGAAAACATTGGGAATGCATTAAATAAACTTTGGTTTGTGATTTGCTCAATATTTGTTCCATCAACATTAACCATAAATAACTGAAAATCATATCCTTTTTTACTATGATGATTACTTGAGAAAATTATTTTTTTTCCAGACGGATGATAAAATGGTGCCCAACTTGCTTTTCCTAAAAAAGTAATCTGTTTCAAATCGCTTCCATCAACATTACAGGTGTAAATATCCATAGTAGTTGGCGCAACTAATCCTTGTTTCAATAACTCTTTATATTCTTTAACTTCATCTTCCTTTGTTGGACGAGATGCCCTAAAAACAAGTTTCTTACCATCTGGAGAGAAAAATGCGCCTCCATCGTAACCCAAACCAAACGTAATTTGTTTTTGATTTTTACCATCAATATCCATCGTCCACAATTCTAAATCCCCACTTCTATCACTTGTAAATACAATTTTATCTCCTTTTGGAGAAACTGTGGCTTCGGCATCATAGCCAGGAGTATTGGTTAATTGTTTTGTTATTTTTCCTTTTAAGTCAGCTATATAAATATCAAACGTATTATAAACTGCCCATAAATATTTTCCTTTAGTTTCAGGAACTGGTGGGCAATCTATTCCGCCTTTGTGGGTTGAAGCATATAAAATATGTTTATTATCTTTTAAAAAATAACTGCAAGTAGTTCTTCCCTGCCCAGTTGAAATTTGAGTAGGTTTATACAAAGAATCTTTTGCTGCTTTTTCAATATCTAAATTAAAAATTTGATCACATTTTAAATCCCAATTTTTATTATTGCTTTGAAATGATGCATACTTTCCATCATAACTAAAATAGGCTTCAGCATTATCGCCACCATGAGTTAGCATGGTTAAATTTTTTAAATGAATTTCTGTTTGAGAGATTGATGTAACTTGAAATGCTACAAAAAGGAAAATGAATTTTAATTGCATACTTTTTTGAAATAAATTATTTTAACGGACTAAAGCGCATTTGTAATACTCCTAAAAATGCTTCTTTAAATATTTTTGTACTCATTTTACTTACGCCAAGTATTCTGTCGGTAAACAAAATTGGAACTTCTTGAATTTTAAATCCTTTTTTATAAGCTCTGTATTTCATTTCAATTTGAAAAGCGTAACCCATAAATTTTACATTATCTAATTCAATCGATTCTAAAACCTTTCTTCTGTAACACTTAAAACCGGCAGTAGTATCTTTTACAGGCAACCACAATACTAAACGAACATATACAGATGCGAAATAACTCATTAATATTCTACCCATCGGCCAATTACTAATCTGTCCGCCTTTGCAATACCTTGAGCCAACAGAAACGTCTGTTCCGTTTTCACAAGCTTCCAATAAACGAATTAAATCTTTTGGGTTATGACTAAAATCGCAATCCATTTCAAAAATAAAATCATAATTATTTTTCAAAGCCCATTTAAAACCATGAATGTAAGCGGTTCCTAATCCTAATTTTCCTTTTCGCTCTTCTATATGAAGTACGTTTGGATATTCCTTTTGAAGTTCCTTTACTTTCGATGCAGTACCATCTGGCGAACCATCATCAACAATTAAAATCTCAAACGCACGCGGTAAATCAAAAACAGTTCGAATCATTTTTTCGATGTTTTCAATTTCATTATATGTAGGAATTATGACTAAATTCTGCTTCATAAAAGTTTACTAATATACTACTTTGTTAGATTATTTAAAGTGTCAATTTTCATCATTTATTTGGCATTTCTTGTTAAAATTGGTTAAGTATGGAGCTCCTTTTAGACTAATAAATGCTAATTTTTTAATAAAAATAGCTAGTTTTGAGTATGAGGGTTTTAATATTCATAATGATAATAATGGGTTTGAGTTACAAATTATTTTCTCAAGATACTATTAACTCAATGAATAAATCTTATGGAATAGCCAGCTTTTATGCTAAAAAATTTAATGGCAGAAAAACATCATCTGGTGAAAAATTCTCAAGTGATAGTTTGACTTCAGCCCATAAAAAGTTTAAATTTGGTACCTATGTTTTGGTTAGGAATCTAAATAATGATTCTACTGTAATAGTGAAAATTAATGAT
>CAIYSA010000217.1 GCA_903928655.1 uncultured Bacteroidota bacterium | reverse complement strand
CTTAAGAGCCATGATGTATGCCATGTTAAAAAAATATATGAAATAATTGGAGGAGATATAATGTTAATTTTAAGTTGCGAATCAATTTTAAAAAAAAATATATTATCCTTACACAAGAATAATATTGTAGTTCATCCTAGTAAATTACCACTTGGTAAAGGTTGGTCTCCATTAGCATGGCAAATACTCGAAGGACAGAATAAAATCCCAATTAGCCTTTTCGAAGCTGTTGAAAAAGTAGACGCAGGCAATGTTTATTTGCTAGATTATATTGAATTAACTGGGTACGAATTAAATGATGAGATCAAGCATCAGCAAGGTTTAATTACAATCAGAATGATTTTAAAATATATATATGAATATAATAATTTAAAAGGAATCCCACAATCAGGAAATGAATCCTTTTATAAAAAAAGAGACTTAAACTCAAATGAAATTGATATTTCCAAATCAATTTCAGAACAATTTAATTTATTAAGAATTGTTGATAACGAAAGATATCCTGCTTTCTTCATGATAGATGAACAAAAATATATTTTAAAAATAAATAAAGAGTAATTTTATTTATAATGTTAACAGATACAGATATCAATTTATCCAAATGAAAAATATACCATTTAATAAGCCATACTTATGTGGAAATGAGTTACTATATATTGAAGATGCCGTAAAAACCGGCAAAATATCCGGAAATGGGAAGTATACAAAGTTGTGTCATAGTTTTTTTAAAGAAAAATATGGTTTTAGTAATTGTTTACTTACAACATCTTGTACAGATGCATTAGAGATGGCTGCAATATTAATAAATATAGAACCTGGTGATGAGGTTATTATACCATCTTATACATTTGTAAGTACTGCAAATGCATTTATAATGAGAGGGGCGAAAGTTGTATTTGCAGACAGTAGAATGGATCATCCAGGTATTGATGAGAGATGTATAGAAAAATTAATTACAAAAAAACTAAAGCTATTGTACCTGTTCACTATGCAGGAATGGCTTGTGATATGGATTTGATAATGGAAGTAGCTAAAAAGCATAAAATTTTTGTAATTGAAGATGCAGCTCAGGCAGTTGACTCTTATTATATTAATTCTTTGGGTGAAAAGAAAGCCCTAGGCTCAATAGGCCATTTTGCAGCTTTTTCATTTCATGAAACAAAAAATATAATTTCTGGCGAAGGCGGGATGTTAGTAATAAATGATGATAAATTTTTAAAACGAGCAGAAATAATTTGGGAAAAAGGAACTAATAGGTCTGCTTTCTTTAGAGGGGATATTGATAAGTATGGTTGGGTAGATATAGGATCGTCCTTTTTACCTTCAGAAACAATAAGTGCTTTTCTATTTGCTCAACTAGAAAATATAGATATTATTCAAGATAGAAGAAAAATAATATGGAATTTATACAAAGAGGGTTTAAAAGTTATTGAAGACATTAATTTAATAAGAGTACAAAATTTACCTACAAATTCAATTTCGAATTCACATATGTTTTATATTATTTGTCGTTCATTAGATACACGAGATAATTTAATTAACTATCTGATTTCTAAAAATATACACACGGTGTTTCATTATCAAAGTTTACATAAAAGT
>CAIYSA010000216.1 GCA_903928655.1 uncultured Bacteroidota bacterium | reverse complement strand
GGAATAGGATAACAAAAAAATCTAAAACTTACTGCCTAAGGTAATAGCAATCGTTGTTATTGAATTTTTAATAATAGATTTATCTACATAATTTGAGTTATACAAATAGTAATTTTCGCTATTTATTCGGCGAGTAAATGATAAATCCAAGTAAGTTTTGTTATTTCTAATACCAATTCCTCCAGTATAAAATGAATTTACAAAACTTCCTGTAAATGTTTCTCCAAAAGGACTACCATACATTGCATAACCTAATCGAATAAATATTGGCTTTAAATTAGCTTCAGCTCCAATTCGTAGATTTGAAGCTTGTGAATATTTATTTTTAATAGTTTGATTTATTCCACTAAAAACTGAAGCGTCTGAACTTTGTAAATAAGCTTGGTTATAATTTAATATATCATAATCAATATTTAATGCACCAAATTTTTTATACAATAATGCTAAGCTCCCTGTAAATTTCATAGGAGTAACAACTTTGTAATTATATTTTCCTCCTGGATTTGGAGGGTTTTGAGAAGTAAAGCTACCTCCTTCATCATAACTTGCACTCATATTATATACATAAGTGTCGGTTAGATTGTATATAGTTGGAGTGTGAAAGCTAGCCCCAACCCTAATAAAATCAGAAGCTCTATAAATTACACCTAACTTTAAATTATATCCTGAACCAATTGTTCTAAAAGTTTCTTTATATTCTAAAGCTTTAAATCCACCAACTTTATCACTCGGATAATACCAAACAGGATAAGAATAATTTGTGCTTTTTATCGAATCATTATCATCACTTTCTTTATAAACTGATGAATAATTATAATTAATGTTTGATATGCCTAGCGTTGCCCCTATGTATAATTTATCTTTAAATCCATAAGCATAATTGATACACCATTCGTTATTTCTTCCTGATGTTTCAATAATTTTTGATTGTGTTACATTATATTTTGTATTAACTAAACTATAATAATTTGAATTTATAGTATCTAATAAATACACTTCATAAGCTAGTCCTGCAAATGAAGCATCTAAATTTTTTATTGAATTATTGCCTGCAGTCGCTAATACATCTTGCATTATGCTTTTATGATTGCTAATTCCGCTTATGCTCGTCAGCGAATTAAAATTAGAAATTTGATTACAGGCCAAGCCTAACGCATGGTGACTATCCTTATTTGTTTTACTATCCCAAGCTCCAACTAATGTTAATCCATCAAATGGAAGATTAACTTTAAAATCTTTTGTAGTTGTCCCATTGTGTGAAGCTGATATTGAATTAAATTTTAATCCAAAAGAAAAATTAATATCTCCTTTTTTATATAACCCAATTCCCGCAGGATTATTTCCCATACAAGAACCATCAGCGCCTAAAGCTCCAAATGAGCCAGCCATTGCTTTACTTCGCGAACTTCCTCCAAAAAAAGTTTGAGAATAACGCATTGCGTCAATATCATTTTGTGATAAAACGGGAAATGAAAACAAGCAAATAGCGATAATAATTTGGAATTTTAACATAATAAATAATTCTTAATAATTGAGATTGAAAAACTATCTAGGACGAGAACCACCATTATTAGTTGGTTGCGAATTTCCACCATTGTTATTAGGCTGTTGTTGTGGTTCATACTGCCTAGTAGGTTGCTGATTCCTTGGTGTTTCGTTTTGGTTTCTAATAGGTTGTTGTTTAACTGGCTCTTGCTGTTGATTGTTATTTCTTATAGGTTGCTCCTGAGCTCCATTGTTATTTCTAACTGGTTGGGTTTTTGGATTTTCAACATTTCTTACCGGGTTATTGTTTTTGATTTCATCTGTTTGATAATTAACATTATTATTTCGAACAGGGTTTGAATTTCCATTAAAAGAATTTGATTTTGGTGAAGAAATTGGTTCAAATTTTACTACTTTATCTTGTTTTTCAACAACAGAATTAGTGAATCTGTTATAATAAGAATCTTCAGTAGTTCTCATTCCCGGATTTGACGATTGTCTATCATTTCCCCCACCATGTGAACTTCTTGGTCCGTAGGTATATGAACTATTGTGGTCATAACCATTATAATAACCCCAACCGTTATTATAATATCCATTGTTCCATCCATTATATCCGTATGGATTGTAACCATAAGGGTTACCATAACCACTGTTATAACCATAACCGAAACCAAAATAATTTCCATAAGGCATTCCATAATAACCATTATTATACCCGTAATTATATCCATTATTAAAACCTGCAGAATAACCCGACATATAAGGGTTGTAGCCGTTATAACCATAATTGGAGTTACAACCCCAACCATTATTGTTATAAAAATTTACTGACGGATTATAACTATAATTGTTATAGCTATTTCCCCACCAACTATATCCATTATAAACACTTACTCCATAATTATAAGGGTTTTGATTATACCAATATGAATTTGTGTAATAATTATCATAATAACCAAGGCCATTAATTGAATTATCAAAACGTTTTACGCGAGTTGCATATTCATAATCATAATAATCATCATATTTAAACTCTCTATCCTTATAATACGGATTTGCGTCATCCTTAGCTTTTTGAGCTAAACTTATATTATTGATAGAATCATTATAACGTTTTCTTAATGCGTCTTCTTTTGCTTTTTGGACGGCTGCTATTTTAGCGTCTTCAACCCTTTCAATAGCTGGATTTGCATAAACATCATCAGTGAAAGTGGCCATTTTATTTATAGCACATGATGATAAAAGAATTAAAGCTATCGAAGAAATTAATACAAAGTGTTTCATTATTTTTAGTTTTAAATATTAGACATTACATCTAATAAAAGTTTAACTTTGCGGGGTTTTGTGATTATAAAGTTACAAAATAAATGCCAAGAATATTTAAAAAGATTTATTTTAACAATTGTTAATAATTATGAGTAAAGATTTGACCACAAGAGCTGCCGATTATAGTAAATGGTATAATGATATTGTAATAAAAGCTGATTTAGCCGATCATTCTGCCGTAAGAGGTTGTATGGTAATTAAGCCTTACGGATACGGAATTTGGGAAAACATGCAAAAAACATTAGATAAAATGTTTAAAGACACCGGACATGTTAATGCTTATTTCCCATTATTTATTCCTAAAAGTTTATTTGAAGCAGAAGAAAAAAATGCAGAAGGGTTTGCTAAGGAATGTGCAATAGTAACACATTACCGATTAAAAACAGACCCTAATAATCCAGGAAAATTAATGGTTGATCCTGAAGCAAAACTTGAAGAGGAATTAATTGTTAGACCAACAAGTGAAGCTATTATTTGGAATACATATAAAGGTTGGATACAATCTTACAGAGATTTGCCTTTACTAATTAACCAGTGGGCAAATGTAGTGCGTTGGGAAATGCGTACGCGTTTATTTCTAAGAACAGCTGAATTTCTTTGGCAAGAAGGGCATACAGCTCATGCAACAAAAGAAGAAGCAATTATTGAAACCGAAAAAATGCTTGATGTATATGCTGATTTTGTTGAAAATTGGATGGCTGTGCCTGTTGTAAAAGGTATGAAAACAGCAAACGAACGTTTTGCAGGTGCTGATGAAACCTATTGTATTGAAGCTTTAATGCAAGATGGGAAAGCATTACAAGCAGGAACGTCACATTTTTTAGGACAAAATTTCGCAAAAGCTTTTGATGTACAATTTGTAACCAAAGATAATAAAAAAGAATTTGTGTGGGCAACTTCTTGGGGAGTTTCAACTCGTTTAATGGGTGCTTTAATTATGAGTCATAGCGACGATAATGGTTTAGTTTTACCTCCAAAATTAGCACCTATACAGGTTGTAATAGTTCCTATATATAGAACTGATGAAGGTTTAGCGAAAATTAGCGAAGTAGTTTTAAAATTAAAAGCAAATCTTCAAGCTAAAGGAATTTCAGTAAAATATGATGATAGTGATACGCGTAAGCCAGGTTGGAAATTTGCTGAACATGAATTAAAAGGTGTGCCAGTTCGTATTGGAATTGGAGAGCGTGATTTGGAAAATGGAACCATCGAATTAGCTCGTAGAGATACACTAACTAAGGAAACCGTTGCAATTGATGGCATTGAAACGGTTATAGAAAATTTATTAAATGATATTCAGAATAATTTATTTAATAGAGCAAAAGAACGTCAAGCTCAAAGTACTTATTTGGTAGACACATATGCTGATTTTAAAACAACTTTGGATGAAAAACCTGGTTTTATTTTAGCACATTGGGATGGAACAGGTGAAACCGAAAATAAAATTAAAGAAGAAACAAAAGCAACCATTCGTTGCATACCATT